>DAOUYU010000067.1 GCA_030673995.1 Candidatus Aminicenantota bacterium | reverse complement strand
TTCTTAAAAGGCATATACCAGTAACAGTTCCTGGCACGGCCTTCTGAGGAGCAATTTATAGGGAGAGAGCTGAAGTTTCGGTTCAGGCCGTGGCCTACGCCAAAAAAATCTCCTATCGGAACCTCGACAGATGGATATTCTTCACCATCCCAGTACATCCTCAAGATAATCTTTCGGCCGTAGAAGGATTCTGCGGAAATGGTGACCCATATGTGATGGATAGAAGCCGGTCCTTTAATTTCGGCAAGAACGGCAGTTTCAGCTGGCTCGATAGTTAACCTGTCCCTGTTTCCTCCTGTACGGTCAAAGGATGAGATTCGCTTGCTTCTGTAGTTTTGGTGCTGAGCGAGATTAGTCAGGATATCCTGGCTGGATGATAGAAGAAGTGAAGCTCCAAAAAATAAAGAGACCACAAAAGTGAAGAAATATTTTTTTGGACTGCTTTTGGACATAATTCCCCCTTTCATAGAAATTCAAAATCAGAGAGTGATGTTTAAGCATGTTTCCCTTCTAAAAATGCACTTATGGAATCTGAGGAATCAAAATCCAAAGCTTCTAGCTTTTCTTCATCCTGTTTTCCAGCCAGCCAAGTTTTATCGGGGATTTCTGATCCCTGGATGTGTAAGGCTTAATATCCAGAATTGGAGTGCCTTCGATCATATCGATTCCTGAGACCTTGACGATATTTCCTTTTCGTTCGACGACTTTGACCACAGTCAGGCCGAGGGAATTTGGTCGATGGGGGCTTCGAGTGGAAAAAACTCCTCTTAGTGTGTTTTCGAGAAGAGGCTTGGTGTGAAGACTGTATCCTTCAGATTCATGAAAGGCAAAAAGGACGATGAGGTGGGAAAGTCCTTCTGTATCCTTTAATCCAGCTTCATATTCTTTGAATATCTCTAGTTCTCCCTTGACAGGATTAAATCCTTTGGGATTTGCGTACTTTTTAGACTCAATATCTTCTTTTTTCTTGAAGGGCGAGTGAATCACTCCTATGGGTTTAAACTTGATTTTCATATATTGCGACCTGCCCATCGCTTAATTCCTTCATCTATGGCTTTAGACTGGCGTTGCCTTCCAGTAGAGAGGAGAAGATAACTGGTGCAGCGGCAGTCTGAGAAGCCATTTTTTTTAGTCATAAACATAGGTCAGCCATTTTTCGTGTTTTTTAATCTTTCCGCTAACAGAATCTTTGTAGGCTGTGACGAGTTTTGTGGTTATCTCTCCTGCCTTACCAGATCCGATGGTGTATTCTCTTTTTCCTTCTTGAGGGTTTGAGCCGTCAGTAATATGAACGATGGGAGCCATCTCAACAGCGGTTCCTGAAAAAAAGGCCTCGTCAGCCTTAAAGAAATCTTCTTTAGTGATAGGTTCAATAGAAGTTTGATAACCGAGGTCTTTAGCTATCTCTAACAGGCTCGCCCGGGTGATTCCCTCGAGAACGGATTCTGTTTTGTCGTTGGTCTTAAGAACATGTTCCTTGACGATGAAAATGTTCTCTCCTGCACCCTCAGCGATGTTTCCCTCAAGATTCAGAAAAAGGGCCTCATCAAAGCCCTTGGAGCGGGCCATTTGACCGCAGATAGCTGATTGGACATATACACCCCCGAGTTTAGCAGTCATTTCCAACTGGATGTGATGGATACGCCTCCAGGGAACGATATAAACATGAACTCCTTTTTCCTCATGCCTTCCAAGATAAGCGCCCCATTCCCATGCGCCGATGGTTAATTCCACGGGAGAAAATTTGGGTAAGAGGCCTAAATTACCGTAAGAATAGAAAAGAAGAGGACGAATGTAGGCAGACTCCAGTTTGTTTTCTTTTATGACCAGCTTGATCGCCTCGATTATTTCCTCTTTGCTGTATGGAACCTCCATGAACAAAGTGGATGCTGAATGAAAAAATCTTTCGATATGTTCAGGAAGGCGAAAGATTGCGGGTCCCTTTGGCGTGTTGTATGCGCGGATTCCCTCAAATACTGAAGTCCCATAATGAAGTGCATGGCTCATGACGTGAATGCTGGGCTGGGACCAGTCATGGAGTTTTCCCTTGTGCCAGAACTTTCGTGCTCTGGGAAAGTGGGTGTTGTCAAACATGCTCACTCCTTTTTTATTCCTTTAATGACAACAAATCCTCCCTGTCCAAAGCCTTTTCTTGGTTCTTCCATATCTTTGATGTCTGGAGGAGGTTGGGAGAGAGTTTGAAAAGCCCTTTTGAATTCAACATTGATGTTTTGATAAATTTCAAGGATTTCTTCTGGAGAGAAAAAATGGAAGCCGGTATAAAATTTGCTTTGAGCTACTTTCTGTTTGTAGAATTTTCCCCATAGGCTGTTCCTATCAATGATGCCCAAAATTAATGTGCCGTTTTTCTTTAATGCTCTAACTGCCTCTTTTAAGAAGCAAAGGGGATCAGCAATAAGCTCTATTGTAAACACAATTGAGATAAAATGAAAAGATTCATTTTTAAACGGAAGGCTTTCACCAAAACCCTGGACAACCTTAATATTTCTCTCCATAGCAAGTTTGAGCATATTGAAGGAAGGATCTAAGCCAAATCGGACGGAGAAAGGAAAGGAGAATCTACCCGTTCCTGTGCCTATCTCCAGTCCCCGGCCTGAAGGTATCACTCTCTCTAGAGCTTTAATTTCAGATTGATAAATGGCTTGATGAGTGTCATACCAGTCATCATATTCCTGCCAATTCTTATCATAATAGCTAACTTTTTCTCTACTCATTAAAGCTAAGGTTCAAGACGGAATTCCCAGGAACACCAGACATCGTGAGGATGGGGATCTGGCGGACAGACCAGACATTTTGTTTTTATCCTGGGGTCTATAGTCTTGGCAAATCTGCTATATTCGACGATCCCTATGGGTTTGCAGGGAAAATCAGGCAGCCCTTGCCTTTTTCTTGCCTCCTGGACGCGGCATCTGTTCATGTGGAAAACACAGTGTGTGTCACTCGCTTCTTCTATTTCCTGGACATTGATATGCGCATAAAGTCTGAATTTGAGAGCTTGAGCCAGGGCAGGGATTCCTCCTCCCTGTTCTATCCCCAGTCTTTTCATAATTTTTTTGGCTTCAATGACAGTGAATTTTTCCCAGGCTTTACGGTCAAGCTCCATGGCAGCCTCGATGCCGTATTTATCCTCCACAGCTCGAAACCAGAGGCCGTCATGGGCAAGCCAATTTTTTGAAGCGTCTTTCAAGAGTTCAAGGATCTCTTTCTTTGGCAGGTCTTTGGCTTCTTTCATCATTTATTCCGTTGTATTGAGTGTATAACGATCCAGGTTATCTTGGTTCATAATATTTTAAACCCTTGTGGATGACGAGCTTAATTTTATCTTCCTCAAGGAGGAAATTAAGATATTTTATAATTTCATTCTTGTGCTTTCCTAACGAGGCGGAGATATCCGAAAGAGTTACCGGTCTTCTTTGAATGAGGGAAAAAATAGCTCTTTCCAGGTTTTCTGATGCCGGTATTTGTGCTTTTTTGTCGAATTCAGCAATTATTTCGCAGTTTTCCCCAAAGAGCTTTTTTAACTTCTCAAGCTCTCTCAAGATCAAGGGGCGGGCAAATTTTTCTGCCGGAGGACGGATAACCGTGTTTAGCTGGATTTTATCTGGCTTTACTGGGGCTACGGCTTCTTTAAGCTTGCGGAGGTGTGAAGGTGAATCGTTCATTCCTTTAACCAGCATGATCTCAAGCCAGATCGAGCCCTTGAATTCTTGGCGAAACATTTGAAGTCCTTTAATGATTTTGTCAATCTTAAGGGAGGAATGAGGCCGATTGACTTGGACAAAAGCCTCCTGGGTTGCAGCATCAAGGGAGGGAACCACCAGGTCTGCCGCCATTAAAGCCTTCCTAACGATTTTTCTAGAGAAAAGTGTACTGTTGGTTAAGACTGCCACGGGAGCTGATGTAATTTTTTTGATCTCTCTGATGAGTCTCCCAAGGGCCTTGTTTAAGGTTGGTTCTCCTGAGCCGGAAAATGTTATGTAATCAATTCGCTGTCCTGAGGAAATTTTCTTTTTAATTTGAGAAAGAATTCTTGCAGATGAGAAATATTCTTTTCTCCGGATAGTCTTTCGACTGGTTGGGCCAAGTTGACAGTAGATGCAGTCAAGAGAACAGGTTTTAAAGGGAATGATATCTACCCCCAGAGAGAAGCCAAGGCGTCTCGAGGGAACAGGCCCGTAGATGTGAATGGTATGGTTTTTGTCTTGTTCTAAACTCAATGTCTCTGTTATTAAACTCTATCTTTGTAAATTTCAATGAATTTTTTTATGGAACGGTCATACGTTCTTTCAACATCATCAGGAAAGAGGCAGGCAGGAAGTTCTTTCATACCCCAGTGATACTGAATGCATTCGCAGCAGATTCCTTTATGGCTGCACGGTTCCCAGGTGCAATTGCAGTTCTTAAGATTTTTTTCAATTTGACATTCTCTCATGACAAACTCCGTTTTTAATTTAATCTCTTATTCTCAAAGAAGGTTTTTTTCATGGAGATTTTTGTGCCAGATAATTGTAAATTCCCGTCTCGAAATCGTTTCGACGGATTAGCCATTATATCAAAAAGAAAGCCGAATCAAAAACATAAGATTTTTTATTTCCATTCGTTACTTTTTATCCATGAATAAGCAGCGAAGTTTTCTGCTTTTTAGGTTGATCGAAGATATCTCTTTCTCAGCTTGCCGAAGGACTCATATTGTTTTCTGTAAAATGTTGGTATATACTGCAAAAAAATGGAGAAAGAAGTTAAAAAAGAAAAGACGACGTCTCGAATAACCGAAAAGGAAGCAACGGCTGGCTTAAAGGAAAAACTGCCGCCAATCGAGGCTTTCCCCAATCAATTCCCTGATTATGAGATAAAAATTGAATATCCCGAGTTTACTTCAGTTTGTCCTAAAACAGGGCTGCCTGACTTCGGAACCATAATCATTCATTATGTTCCTGAGAAGAGCTGTCTTGAGCTTAAATCTTTGAAAATGTATCTCCTTGCCTACAGAGACCTGGGGATTTTTTATGAGAATGCCGTTAATCGTATACTAAAGGATATAGTAAAAGCCTGCCAGCCGGCACGGGCTGTAGTCACAGGAGAATTCAACCCGAGAGGTGGAATGAAGTCTGTTGTGGAAGCTCATTATCCGCGGTTGAGAAAGAGATCAAAATAGAGCAATATTTTTACTTTTTTTACGCTTTGTTGTACATTAGCTCCTCTGTTTTTATTCTTTTGTGCCTTTTTTTGATTTATCCACTATAATTTTTTGTTCATATGGAAGAATACAAGAAGTTTGGTGCCACAGATTTATTTATGCTTTTAGCGGTGTTGTTCTGGGCCATAAATTTCCCATGTATCAAAATAGCCCTTCGGGAATTCTCTCCTCTGGGATTTAATGGAATTCGCTTATTTTTGTCTGCTTTGGTTTTGATTATTGTCTTTTCAATCAGCAAAGAGGGATTTTCTCTATCAAGATCAGATCTATGGAAATTGATTATTCTCGGCATTATCGGCAACACTTTTTTTCAGTTATTTTTTATTCACGGAATAAACTGGACGACTGCTTCCAATACAGCCATCATCATGGCTATGACGCCTGTGTTTATAGCCCTGTTAAGCACTCTGTTGAAGCATGAAAAAATACATAGGATTGCATGGATAGGAATTCTCGTCTCCTTTATCGGCTTTTATTTTGTCATCACAAAGACCGGAGCTTTTCATTTTTCGTGGCAAAACATGAAGGGTGACTTGATGATATTTTCAGGAAATCTTTTCTGGGCTGTTTATACGGTCTTTTCAAGACCTTTCTTGAAGAGGATCTCTCCTTTAAAATTTGTTTCGATAACTCTGTCATTCGGTGCATTGTTTTATCTTCCTTTTTCTGTTCGAGATATCGTCCAGCTTGACTGGAATGGATTGTCTTTTATGGCCTGGGCTGGACTTGTCTATTCTGCACTCTTTGCGATCTGTATCAGTTATATCTTCTGGTATTCCTCGGTTAAGAGAGTGGGGAACACCAAAACAGCCATTTATGGAAATATCACTCCTGTTTTAACCATTGTATTTGCCTATATCATTCTCTCTGAAAGGATAACCCTTTTACAAGTCGGTGGAACCTTGATCATTTTGTTGGGAGTTTATCTGGCACGCTCGGGCTATCGTCTTTTTGAAAGTTCAGGCTAGTATAATTGAATTATTGAATAAAAAAATATATAAAAGGTATACATTCGATGGTAGTGAAAGAAATTTTTAACTCTTTACGGCCTCAACAGTGGATTAAGAATTTCTTCATCTTTGCAGCCTTAATTTTTTCTCAAAATTTTTTCATTTTTTCTCTAGTTACAAAGACCGTTATGGCTTTTGTTAGCTTCTGCATTATTTCCAGCGCTCTTTATATTCTTAACGACCTTAAGGACATCGAAGAGGATAAGCTCCATCCTGTAAAATCAAAGAGGCCGTTAGCTTCAGGGAGGCTGAAAAAATCACATGCCATCCTGTCTTTTTTCGTTCTCAGTGCACTGGCTTTTATCTTGGCTGTCACTCTGAATATCAATTTCTTAATTGTCACTCTTGTTTATTTTATCCTTCAAATAGCATATTCGTTCTGGCTGAAACATGTGGTAATCCTGGATGTATTTGTCATTGCAGCCGGGTTCCTTATTCGTGTCGTGGCTGGAGGATTGGCTATCGAGGTTTCCCTCTCTTCCTGGCTTCTTATCTGTACCATACTCCTCGCCCTCTTTCTTGCAATGGGCAAAAGAAGACATGAGCTTGTTCTTTTAGATGATGAGGCTAAGGACCACCGTCCAATACTCGAAGAGTACAATCCTTACTTTTTGGATCAAATGATTGCTGTCGTCACCGCATCAACTGTGATTGCTTACTGCCTTTATACTATATCTGCAGAAACAGTGGCCAAGTTTGGAACAAGAGATCTTCTCTATACCGTTCCTTTTGTCCTTTACGGGATTTTCCGCTATCTTTACCTCATTCATCAGAGGTATGAAGGCGGAACTCCCGAGACCCTGATCATTAAAGACAAGCCTCTTCTCATAGATATTTTTCTCTGGATTGGAACGGCGGTTTTCATCCTTTATTTGAGGTAAGTGAATGGCAGAGCCAAAAGTCGCTGTATTGAAAACTTCACCCCAGACAATTCTTGAAGACTACAGAGAATTGATGCATATGGCGGAGTACGAGAATTTCATTTCGAAAGATAATGATACCTTGATAAAGCTCAATCTGTCCTGGACCAAGTATTTTCCCTCCTGCTCCAGTCAGCCATGGCAGTTGGAAGGGGTAGTCAAGACTCTCCTGCAGGATGGCTATAAGAAAGAGAGATTATTTCCTGTCGAGAATAAGACCGTGGTGACTAATCCGGTAAAAGGAGCAAAAAATAACAGGTGGGCACCGATACTGGATAGAAATGATCTGCAGTTTATCCCGCTGCCCGATGTTGAATGGGTTAAGTATGAATTCAAGAGCAAGCTGCTGAAATTAGACCGGATCTTTCCTGAAGGCATTGAGATACCAAAGATATTTATAGGGAAAAATGTCATCCATCTGCCGACAGTAAAGACACACGGCCATTCCGTGACCACCGGAGCAGTGAAGAATGCTTTCGGTGGGTTATTGAAAGAAGTCAGGCATTATGCCCATAAATATATCCATGAAGTATTGGTGGATTTGGTTTTGATGCAAAAAGAGCTTCACCCGGGGATGTTTAGCGTGATGGACGGCACGGTTTGTGGTGATGGGGCAGGCCCGAGGACCATGGTGCCCAAGGTAAAAAATATAATCTTAGCCGGTGCAGATTCAGTAGCCATTGATTCAATAGCTGCAAAAATAATGGGTTTTGAGCCGATGGATATCCCTTACATCCGGATGTGCCATGAGATGGGCCTGGGAGTTGGCGATCCTGGAGAAATTGACATCGTCGGTGAAGACATCTCAGAGCTCGATTTCCAGTTTAAAACGAAAAAAAGTATTGTTATATGGGGCGACCGAATGTTAAGAATTGGTTTTCTCAGGTTTCTTGAAAAGCTTCTCCTTCATTCACCTTTGGTTGTCTGGGCGCCTTTTGCCAGCAATGTCTATCATGATATCCTCTGGTATCCGACCGTCGGGAAGAAAAGGATAAGGCGGTTTAAAAAAACAGAGTGGGGCGAGCTGTGGGGGAGGTATTGAATGAGCGGTATAGAGAGTTTGAGCTATTTTTTTCGTCATTTTGTACTCGACTTCATAGATCGCTAAATAACATTATCATTTTATGTAGCCCAGGCTTTTTAGCTTCCTTATTGTTTCTTCATCCATCTTAAAATGAGTATTCCTTTGAGTTGATATTTTCGTGTTGTGCTCAATGAGTTCATCCAAGAGTAAAGAAAATTCTTTGCTTTTTCCCTTTCCTCTTTTTGAGAGATTTTGAAGCTCTTTAGGGTCATTCTCTAAGTAGAAAAGTTCTTCTTTTACTATTTTGTTGTCTTTTGTGTATCTTATATATTTCCAATTCTTTGTTCTGTATGACCTTAATTCTTCTTCTCCTAGTCTTAGTTTGGGCAGGAAGGTTTCGCCATATGATGTTAGATCCAGTTTTTTAGTATTTCCTCTGGATATTACTGGCATTAAATTGATGCCTTGAAAATTTTTTAATGGCTTAATTCCTAATATCTCTAAAATTGTTGGCATAATATCAATACTTCGGACAAGATCATCAAT
>DAOUYU010000177.1 GCA_030673995.1 Candidatus Aminicenantota bacterium | reverse complement strand
ATCAAATGAACAGAAGAAAATTCATTGATTTTTTCTTAGGAGGAAGTCTTATTGGAACATTTGTTGCTTTTCTTTATCCTACGATTAGCTATTTACTTCCCACTAAGCAAATTGAGGTTGTCATAAAAAAAATCACGGCTGCAAAATTAGGCGAACTTGCGCCAAACACGTCTAAAATCTTTAAATTCGGAACTTCCCCTGGCATCCTGATAAACACTTCAGACGGAGAGCTAAGGGCTTTCTCTGCTATATGCACTCACCTCACCTGTACTGTCATCTACGAGAGTGATAATAGAACGATTCTTTGCCCCTGTCATAATGGAAGATTTGATCTCAGTGGAAATGTCGTCTCTGGTCCTCCTCCTGCTCCTTTGGAATCTTACAACGTGGAAATCTCAGGTGAAGATATCGTCGTTTCAAAAAAAGGCTGAGATGAAAAACATTCTTCAAAGTATTTATTTTTATCTTGACACTCGCTTTAAGCTTTCTGGCCTCATTCAGTTTGCCAAAAAAAAGAAGGTTCCTGAACATAAACATTCTTTCTGGTATTATTTCGGAGGCATCTGTCTCTTTCTTTTTATTCTTCAAGTTCTAACCGGCATTTTGCTCCTTCTTTACTACACCCCTTCTGTAGATTCGGCCCACGAAAGCATTCAATTCATCATGAGCCAGGTTAAATTTGGCTGGCTGATGCGCTCTGTACACAGCTGGTCCGCAAACATTCTAATCGCAGCTATCTTTATTCATATGTTCAGCTCTTTCTTTCTCAAAGCTTACAGATCACCACGGGAATTAACCTGGATAACCGGTTTTTTCCTTCTTCTTATTTTCCTTGCCTTTGGCTTCAGTGGATACCTGCTTCCTTGGAACGAACTTTCCTTTTTTGCCACCCGGGTTGGAACAGATATTGCTGGGACTCTTCCCTTGATTGGAAAGCACATCAAGACTTTCATCTTAGGAGGGACTGATGTCACTGGGGCTACCATTTCCCGCTTTTTCTGGCTCCATATAGGCATTCTGCCTTTGCTGACAGTGATGATTCTTGGAATTCATGTCCTCTTAGTCCAAATACTGGGAATGAGCAAGCCCATAGGGATACCTCAAAACAAAGTCAAAGAGGTTCCCTTTTTTCCCAATTTTATCCTGAAAGACTCCCTGGGCTGGATGCTTATTCTGGCTCTCATCGGTTTGCTCTGTGTATTTTTCCCCTGGGAAGTTGGCCAAAAAGCAGATCCTTTTGCCGCAACTCCTATCGGAATAAAGCCAGAATGGTATTTTACTTTTATGTTCACAACTCTGAAAATCATACCTGCTCATATTCTTTCCCTTGAAGGAGAAATGTTAACTATTTTTGGCTTTATGATAGGTGGCCTCCTCTGGATGCTTGTTCCCTTCCTGGATCGAAATGCGGCCAAGGAAAGAAGGAGTCCAGTTTTTTCTTTTATAGGTTGGATCGTTTTTCTTTATATTGTAGTAATGACTGCTGTGACATATCTTCTGCCAGGTTTATAAGAAATGAAAGCGCGGAAAATGAGGAAAATAATTAACCTGTTGAGTATTTTTTTCCTGGCTATATCCATTTTCAATCTTTCCCTCTATGCCCAAAAAAACTCCTGCGTCGAGTGTCACCAAGAACTGGAAGATGAACTTCTGGCCCCTGTGGAAGCCTTTAAGATAGATATTCATCAACAATTCGGGTTGAGTTGCACAGATTGCCATGGAGGAAATCCTGCAGAAGAAGATATCGATTTGGCCAAAGATAAAACTTTTAAGGGAACACCTCAAAGATTCCGCATTCCTGAATTCTGTGCTTCCTGCCATTCTGATTCCAGATACATGAGGCGCTTCAATCCCAGCATTAGAGTTGATCAGTTAGATATATACTGGACAAGCAAGCACGGCCAGCTCTTAAAAAAAGGAGATACAAAAGTCGCTCTTTGCACTGACTGCCATGCTGCTCATGGCATCCAGGCTGCTACTCACCCCAAATCCTGGACTTTCCCCTGGAATATTCCTCAAACTTGCAGCCGATGTCACTCTGATACAAATTATATGAAAGACTATAGAATCCCAACCAAACAATGGGTTGATTACAAAAATAGTGTCCATGCCCATGCCCTTTTTTAAAAAAAAGACCTCTCCGCTCCTGTTTGTAATGATTGCCATGGCAATCACGGCGCTACCCCGCCAGAAATAACTTCAATTGCCTTTATTTGCCGGCAATGTCATCCAAGCGCTGGAGAGCTATTCTCTCAAAGTCCTCATCAAAAGGCCTTCGATGAAATGGAGCTATCCGAATGTGAAGCATGTCACGGAAACCACAAGATTTTACCTCCATCCGATGAAATGCTCGGTACCGGGGAAAAGGCTGTCTGCATCCAGTGTCATGAGCCTGATTCCGAACCCTATCAGATAGCTTCACGCATTAAGGAAAAACTTGACGCATTCATCAAGAAAATCCGCCATGCCGAAAGTCTATTAGAGCAAGCAGATAGGCAGGGAGTTGAAGTAAGTGAACCCAAATTCATGTTGACCGAAGCAAATAGCACACTGATCTTTGTTCGAAACTTAACTCACAGCTTTTCACTTATGGAGATTGAAGAGAAAATCGGAGATGGCGAAAAAGTAGTCGCTGAGGTGACAAATGCAGGAGAGGCTGCTTTAAGAGAAGCTAAATTCAGAAAGACTGGGCTGATTATTGCCACCTGTTTCATCTTTCTTTTGTCCATTGCTCTTTTTCTTAAAATAAGACAAATAGATAAAAAGAAATCCTCCTAATCCATAATTTTATTTTCTGATCCATCCTTTGTTCTTGTATTGCCTATTAAAGGGTGTTCGCCATGAGGTCATGGAAACATCTTTTTTTTCGTGATACGGATAGAAAAGACGCTTACTAGACTTAATAACGTATTGACAATTAGATTGTTCTCTATTAAGATTTTTTTGAATTAAAAAGGAGGATACGATGAAAAAAGTCCTCTTAATCTCGATTATTGGGA
>DAOUYU010000136.1 GCA_030673995.1 Candidatus Aminicenantota bacterium | reverse complement strand
GTGTATCACACTCAAAACGAGACGTTCAACGGCAAACAAGATAGACAAATTGAAATAAACTGCAGAACAATCAGCAAAAGGCTGGACTCTTTCCCCACAAATCGATGAACAAGGTTGAATTCGATAAGACAAAATTTCTCGAAGCGATTGAAAAATTCACGGAAAACAATGAGCGGTTTTCGGATTTGAAGATAGGAAGGTCGGACTGCAGCCTTACAGAATATTAGAACTGCGTCGAAAGAGAGTATGGATACTTCCGCCCTATCATACGAAGAGGAGGCTCGTAAAGAAGCCAACCGTTGCTTGAGATGTGACCTGAGGTTCCGGCTTTCTCCTGTCATCCTTCCCCCTGAAAAATGGCTTGAGTTTAGCCCTGAAGTTGTAAGCCAGGTCCCTGACTCAGAAGGAGCCTTTCAGCTCCTGGATGAGGAGAAGAGCATTATCTATATTGCTGGTACCCCTAATTTGAAGCAGGCTCTTCGAGTGTAGCTTTCTTCAAATAAAAAGGCACGGTTTTTTATTTACGAAGAGGATCCTATGTACACAAAAAGGGAAAGTGAACTCATCCAGCAGTTTCTCCAAAAACACGGGCATCTTCCCCCACAGAATGAAGACGTCGAGGATTTGTTTTAATTATAGGAAGCAGTTATTATTTCAATACCTTCATATACCTTCCCATTCCTTATGTTGGGTATGAAGGTATACTTTGTCTCCTTCAAGAACTTGGTTTAGCAATGGAAGATATGTTCCATGAGAGAGAGGCCTGGAAAAAGTTGTGTTATAAAAATATTTAAAAATTTACTCCCTTTGAATAATGAGCTGGCTGAAAGCCTAAAGAAATGTTTGATCATAAAATCTTAACCCGCAGATCTGCTTCCAGGAATGATGTGTCGACATTGCCCTTTATGTACAGGACATAGCTTCCTGCAGGGAAAGCGCTAAAATCCAGTTTATACACAATACTCCAGAGACCCGCTTTTTTATTCCAGGATTTATCAACGACTTCACCGGGCACGGCTCCCTTTTCCTGACCGTTCTGAACTAGAACGAATCGAGGCTCGATGGAAGTTTTTTTATCCGGAACAAAAAACTGCATGAGCAAAGCGATGTTTGCTCGTGGTCTAAAGATGTTGAGTTCCAACGGAAAAAATTTGTACGCTTGAAGCTGAAGTGACGAATCTTCTGCGGATACCCGGAAAGTACTGCTTCCTCTTCGTTGTTCTACTAAGTTGCCAAAAAAGGCTGTGGCTACTTGGGGTTCCTTGATTTTTTGACTCCCCGGTATAGCAAGTTCCTCCTCATACGTCCCGGTCTGGGAGAGTTCCTCATCATGAACGGCAAATATCATTCTGTATTTTTCTTGTTTGAGTTTTAATTTTCCTGAAGCGCAATTATATATAAAGAAGGGCCTTCCTCTCAGCTTCTGGAGTGTTTCCGGAGTCAGAATTATTGGCATTGTCATTTCTGTTCCTGGATCCATATCCCCATTCTCCTTCATCATCCAAATTTTCAGCTTGAGAATCTTAGGCTTGTCTCTGTCATAATTGCCAACGATCAATTTTTTCAAAGGCAGGACAATGTTGAACCAGAGAATGAAATTATCCTTATCTTGAATGAAAGGGTTGGCCCAGGCTTCAAGGGGAAAATCTTTGAAAAGGGAAGGATTGTAAGAAGCAGAAGCGAATGTTAGCGTTTCATTCTGCTCACCGGTGTAGTCATAGTATCCTACCCGGGACCGAAATTTCAGGCCCGGCTTTTTGATTTCAACTCTGATCTTATGGTACTTGCCGTCTCCTTTTTTTCGGGGAGGGATGTAGCTCAGTTCATAATATGCCGAGAGGTCCTGATGCACATTCTTTTTAAAATTCTCAAATTTTTTCGCACCTTGGAACGAGAGGCCTCCGGTTTCTCTGGAAAGGAACTTCAGATTGTTTAATTCATATCTTTCTATGGCCGCGATCTTGTCGCTCGGATACGCAGATCTAAGGGTCCCCACGGCTCTCGGGAAATTATCCTTGGAGACGTCAGGCAAAACATATTTCAAATAATTATCTGGATCTAGGGTGTAGAAGGTGATATTGTGGCTGTTGGCAAAATCGATTAGATCCTCGAAAATCTGATCTCCATATCTCATTTTGGATTTATGAAGGACCTTGAAGGGATCATGTATATTGGCAATATCTATTTCCGAGTGCGCCTTTGCTAAGGTCAATTCAAACTCTCCAAAGATTTTTTTTATGGACATCTCTGGAAATCCGCCGCTGACCAAAAGAACGGATTTTCTCCCTGGGTAATCCTTGAGCATGTTCATAACAGACAGCAGGCTGGTGAGCGACTTTTCAAATCGCGGTCGAGTTTCGTAGTAGTAGATCACTTGGTAAGATTGTTGGGATGTCATACTAAGATCTTCACGATCTGCTGCGAGGTCTTCTTCATGTATTATCCGTGGAGTATGTAAAATGTCAGGTGCCTCCTCGAGCCAGATGCTACCGGAGGCGTTTTTGACCGCCCGAGTGATAAGGTTTTCATTCATCGTGAAAGGCTGAAGAATCTTCATTCCTCCTTTTTCCGGAAGTTCCAAAACCATAATCTCACGGCCCTGCTTGATTAGAGAGACGAGACCTTCCATTATCCCTGGCTTGCCGCGGTCAAGCTGCCTCTTGACCGTGTTGATCGAGTCGAAGATGACGGTGAGACGCTTTTTTCTATCATGTTTAGGAGAGTATTTAGAAATATCGGGCTCTTCCACCCCTGCTGTTCCCTTTTCAAAAGAAATCAGTTCGAAGGAATTTATGGGAACCTTTTTCCCATCTTCGTAGATTTCAAAATCCTCCTTTTTAAGATCCTGAACAAAATAGCCTTCTTCATCCATGGCTACCACATCCACGAGAACCAGACGGACGGCGACTTCATGCTTCTCGGACTGAAGGGGCTTTTGATTACCAAACGGTCCTGAAAGGCTACTCAAAAAAAGAAAAACAGATAAGAGGATGTAATAAAATTTTCTCATTTATCTAATGCTCCTCCTTTTTTTAATATACCATAGAAAATAGCTTTTTTGTTCATAAGAAATCTCGCTAAGATTTGCAAGATTTCTAACTGCTGGCATATCGGAATAAACATATCATACTCAAAAGGAAGAGGTCAATAGTGGTGAAATTGAAACAAATGGCCTGCGCTTCAGCAGGTCATTGTGCGTTAGTACGGGGTTTATTCTAAGGCCCACAGAGGCAAGATGCGCAAGACCGGAGTCGATCCCTCAACATCCCCTGACAATTGTGCAAGAGCACCATCATGCCCCTTCCAAAGGCTGGGCGGAGAGGATCCGCAAGGTCTATGAAGCTGATCCTCTTATATGTCCTTCATGCGGTGGCTAGATGAGAGTGATCGCTTTCATCAGTTGTTTTAGATAGATTTCATATTCATTCTTTTTTTTATCTGGGATTTTTTTTATCCTTAGATTTTTTATCCTTAGATATATTCTATTTAGGGAAACGCAGAGCTAATTATTGAGGTTTAGTGTGAATTCATTTTTTTATTGGCACGATATCTGCTAAGATAGAAGCAAAGGATAAATCCAAAATTAAGCAAACAGTGGTAAAAGATAAGGAGAACAGAATGAAAGAACAGAAAAGAAATTTCGCCCTTTTCTTATTTATTGCAGCTTTTGCTTTCTCTTGTTCAACGACTAGACCTCAACTTGAACCCATCATGTCCAAAAAAATCTGGGAGAAAAAAACAAAAAACGAAGTGTTTGCCAAATGCTTAAAGGCGGTTCAAAGAAGTGGATATGGGGTCAAGTCTGAATCCGAAGAGAGAGGTGCAATCCAAACCGACTGGCGTATATTCAAAAAAGAGAATAAGATGCACAGATTCAAGCTTGATATTCAAATTCTTGAGAGCACAGAGGACACGATCATTGTCACAATCAAAACTAAATACCAAGTAGCTGAGACTGTAAAATCGCCAACTCCAGACGAATTATGGCAGGCGGTTCCCACGATTGGTACGGCTTGGAGCGGTGTTCCCAAAGATTCAGATTTAGAAGAATATTTGGATCGTTTTCTCCTTGAGCTCCAGGATCTGCTGGGCCCGGCAAAGACTGAAATTGAAAATATAGGAATTTAATCTTTTTAAAGAAAGCAAATTACAAATTAAGAGTACCAACGGACGACGGATGAGAAATCCGATTTTTTCATACATTCTGTAGCTTTATCATATGTCATAGTAGCTGTATGGAATGGAACGCCAGGAAATTTTCCAGGACCTGCTGGCACAAAAATTGCTCCATGAATAAGATGATGGAGCAGAATCAGATCCTGCAGAGGCGCTCGAAAATCTAGCCAGAGAATGCCTGATTTGAAAATTTATTAAAATAAGTTTAAAATTAAATATTATAAGAAAAGATGATAAAAAATAACTCCAGAATAATTTCAATCATTAGTTCACTTTTCTTTCTTTTCGTCCCCTTATTAGGAGAAAAAAAATCTATCAAAGAGCTTCCGCCCAAATTTAAAAAATGGCTGAAAGAGGAAGTGATCTACATCATTACTCCAAAAGAGAAAGATGTATTTCTCCAGCTCGAGACCAATAGGGAAAGAGTACTATTCATCGAAGCTTTCTGGAAACACCGGGACCCTACTCCAGGAACTCCTTGGAACGAGCACAAAACAGAGCACTACCGAAGAATTGCCTATGCCAACCAGAGATTAAGTGTCGGCTCTCCAAAACCTGGTTGGCGCACTGACCGCGGCCGGATTTATATTATATTGGGAGAGCCGATGCAGCGAGATAGCTATACCACCCAAAGAGAGTTGCGGGATACAGAAATCTGGTTCTATCAGGATATGACAAAATACGGCTTGCCTCTTGCTTTTAATTTGGTTTTTTATCGAAAAGGAACGGCCGCAGATTTCGAGCTCTACAGTCCGAATAATGATGGCCCCATTGCTTTTTTCATCCAAAATCCTTCGATAGATCCCGCAGATTATATATCGGCCTACGAGAGATTGATGGGGATGAATTCTACTATTGCCGCAGTCTC
>DAOUYU010000037.1 GCA_030673995.1 Candidatus Aminicenantota bacterium | reverse complement strand
GCCGCTGCAGCAATCTCGACTCGTGAATAATCCAGGTAACCTGAATTATTTATTTCAGAAAAACGAAATAAATAAACAGAAGAAAAAGTATAAGAAGCACGATGAGGAGTGAGGAGTTGATGAATTTCTTTATGTTTCTTGAAATTTCTGGATATGGTTTTCTTTTTATAGGCTCAGTTTCCTGGGTTTGTTCCTGATAAAGTAAAGTTTCATAATACTTATTCAAAACAGAATCCTTTTCCAATCCAATCGTTTTGGCATAAGCGCTGATAATGTTTTTTATGAAAAATTCCCCTGGAAGGGCATCTAGCTGGTCTTCTTCTAATGCTTTCAGAAACCTCATGCTGATTTTAGTTGTGTTAGCAATTTCCTGCAGAGAGATGCCCCTTAGTTCGCGTTCCCTTTTGAGTTCCTGCCCTAAGGATGCCATTATTTTTGAATTTTAGGATAAGAATAAAAACATGTCAATTGTAAGCTGAGAACTACGAACAATTTAACCTGAATTATTCATAAAAACTGCCGACACTATATTTTATTTACAGTGATATGAGCTCTTTATGTTGTTTTTCTCATAACCAAGATTCAGATTTTCTTCCATGTTCTCAATTTTATTATAAGTCGGCATTTTTTACCCTTTGGGCGAGCCGATCTCACTGCATCGACATCGTTGCAGCCCATTCGCGGTAGTTTACTACAGCTTCATGAGCTGCGGCCTCGCCGCTACGGCAATCTCGACTCGTGAATAATCCAGGCTGCCTGAATTATTCATAAAAACAATTGAATCTTCTTGAATTTTGAGTGTTTGATCCTGGCTGCTTTTATTTAAACTTGTGGTGAGTGAGAGCTTCTTTGTAAGCTCTCCTTTCAAAAATTGAATAGAGGGACGGCACTACGACCAGAGTCAAAAGTGTTGCGAATAAGAGGCCAAAAATGATCGCTGTTCCGAGAGGAGCCCAGAATTTTCCTCCTCCCCCGAGGTTAAGCGTTATGGGAAGGAGTCCGCCGATCGTGGTAACGGTCGTCAGTATAACCGGCCTCAATCTTCTCGGTCCGGCATCGAGGATTGCTGATATAAGGTCAATGCCCTGGCGTCTCCTTTGATTGATGAAATCGACAAGGACTATGCCGTCGTTTACGACAATCCCAACAAGTGCAACCACACCAACAAAAGCCATAAAACTGAACGTAAGCTGTGTGATCAACAGGCCTGATACCACACCAATGATGGCGAGCGGCACGGTGAACAAAATAACCAGGGGCTGTTTGAATGAATCGAACTGGGCAGTCAGAACAAAGAATATAAGAATCAATCCCAGGAACATCACGCGTGTCATTGATTGAAATGACCTTATTCGCTCCTCTTCTTCCCCGCCGTATTCGAGGGTGTATCCCTGGGGTGGAGGTGTGGCTTCCATAAGCTTCTGGAGTGAAACAAAGATATCCTGCGGTGTGTATCCTTCTTTGACATCACACCCCACTGTCACTGTCCGCCTTAAATTGCGGCGCTGAATTCTGTATATACCCTCGGTAATCTCCACTTGCGCGAGCTGGCTCAAGGGAATCTTCAGGCCAGACGCACTGAATATAGGTGTGTTGAGCACATCCTCAAAATTATGCCTGTAAGCCTCCTCGTTGATGACCCTGACATCAACGAGTTCATCGCCCAGCATGATCTCTGTTGCTTCATAACCGAGAAATGCTGCCATCACTTGAAGTGTTATCTCCTGGGCAGAGGTTGCATGCTTTGCTGCTTTTGTTCTATCGACTTGAATGGACACTTGCGGCTTGTTTTCCTGAAAGCTGGACTGGACGTTTCTCGTCCCAGGAATGCTGTTTAAATACTTCTCAACAATTTGACTGGTGTTTTTCAGTTCCTCAAATTCCTCTCCAGATATTTGTATTGCCACCGGTCTTCCAACAGGCGGGCCCATTTCTACTTCGAAGAAACTGTATTTGATTCCTGAAAACTCGGATAGTTTTGAATCTATCTCTTCCATAACCTCGGATTGGCTTCGTTTCCGCTCGTTATTATAGCCGATATTGATAAGGATCTTTCCGAACTCAGGGCCTGAACCGCTGCTCCCTGCAGTCTCAGTAAGATCGGACAGTATCATCCCGGTGTCCCCGATGGTGGAAATATATTCCTTTACTTCCGGAATTTGGGCAATGGTCTCCTCAATCTGGCGGGCGACGCGGTTGGTCTTTTCCACTGTTGATCCCACAGGGAGCTCGAAATTTATATTGAAGCGCCCCACGTCTTCTTTCGGGAAAAAATCTATTTTTATCATACCAGAGCCGATAATAAAGATGGCGATGAAGAAAGCCAGGACACCGGAAAACAGTACGGTTTTTCTATGGAATAAGGCCCAGCGCAGCAGCGGTTTATAATACCTTATCAGGAAATTAAAGAGTCTGTTTCCGATGAAAAATATCCGGAAAAACCGGTTTACATCTTTTTCCTGCTTGTTGAGACGCATGTATTTTGATGCGATCATGGGAAGCGTGAAATGGTCGATAATTATGGAGCCTATAAGAGCAAATATGATGACATAGGGCATAAAGGACATGACCTGTCCCATTATGCCGGCTATAAATATCATCGGGAAAAACGCAGAGATTGTTGTAAGGTCTGCGGAGATAACTGCGGTTCCAACCTCGGATATTCCTTTTTTTGCTGCATCTATAGGATCACAGCCCTTCTCAAAATGGTAATAGATATTTTCTCCCACGATCATGGCACCATCCACGACCAGGCCAACAATGAGAATAGTCGCAAAAATCGTGATCATGTTCAGTGTGAATCCAAAGATCCACATAAGCAAAAATCCGACAAGAAGGGAAAAAGGTATGGCAACAGCAACAATAATTGAATTGCGCAGCCCCATGAATATCATGAGAGTAAAGAGGACGAGAAGCAGGCCATACAATGCATTGGAGCTGAGCTGTCTAACCATAAGGGCGATATCGTCCCCCTTATCCATTGTGGTGGTGACCTGCAGGATTCCTGGCATGCGTTTTTTGTGTTTCTCTGCGATGTGTTTAATGGCATTTATGGTTTTCAGCGTGTTGATCTCGGATTGCTTGTAAACGACAAGTGACACAGTAAGCTTTCCATTGTATCTTGAATAGGAATCTATCTTTTTGTGCGTGTCCTTAATTTCTGCAATGTCTCTCAAGAAAATCGGATGCCCGCCTTTCACCGCTAAAACTGTTGAGCCGATATCCAGAACGCTTTTAAACTTTCCTTCTGTGCGGACAAGATACTCGTAGTTGTTCAGCTTCAGGTATCCTCCTGGAAGATTGGCGTTTTGCTGTTTAAGCGCAGCAACTATAAGGGAATATGATATGCCATATTGCTCCATTTTCCTGGGATCAACCTGAACTTGAACTTCTTGTTCTAATCCTCCGTAAAAGGCTACTTCTCTTACACCAGGAACCGCCTCTATCTCGATCTTAATATCCTTTGCGATCTTTTTTAATGTCAGCGGGTCCAGTTCTGCAGTGACGTTGACCAATATTATCGGTACACTATCAAAAGCAATATCTTCGACTGTAGGCTCTTCCGCGTCTGCGGGGAGGTCCTTTTTGATCTGGTCAATTTTATCTCTTATCTCCGTGAGAGCATCTTGCTTGTCCGCTTTCTCGTACAGTTCCAAAACATGCACCGATACTCCTTCCCTTGCATAGGATTCGAGCCGCTTTAAATGCTTAATTCCGTTTAATTTCTCATCTACTTTAACTGTGACCTTTTGCTCTATATCCTCGGCTGCAGCCCCTGGATAGGGGATGGCAACAACAACCCAGGGAACATTGATTTTGGGATACTCCTCGAGGGGAAGGGTCCGCAGGCCTATGATCCCGAGCAGTACAAGCAGGGTGGTAATCAGTGTTACCAGAACAGGCTTATCAATAGCTTTCCGGGATATTTTCATTTACTTTCTTCTTCTTCAACTATAAAAATCTGTACGTCGTCAAAAAGAATGTACTGACCACTCGTGATGACTTTCCCGTTTTCGGGGAGTGGATCACTCACGATTATTCTGTCACCTGAAATGATATAATTTCTTAGAGTCACTTCCTTTGCCTTACCGTTCGAAGCAAGAAAAAGAACCCTGTTTCCATCTCGTAATACTGTCGCATCCAGGGAAAAGGTGTATACTCCGTTCATTTTTTCAGTCATTATTGTTGAAAGGGCGGTCATACCTGGCTTAATAATCATATCCGGGTTTTGCACGGTGATTTCGACCTTAAAAAGGCGGATATTGGGAAGGGAAGACACGGCAACCTGGGTAACTTCACCCGGAAAGACTCTTTCCGGGATGGCTTCAAGGCGTATGTTCGCTTTCTGTCCTTTTTTTATCTTCGCTATGCTTTTTTCCGGTACCCCCATTTCTATGATGACCCGGGACAGATCCATCAAAGTGAACACAGTCTGCCCTCCTGCTGCCATCTCTTTTTCCTCTCCAAAGCGGAAGGCCACATGACCACTGAACGGTGCATATAAAAGACAGTGCTTGAGATTCAGTTCTGCTGCATCAAGGGCTGCCCTGGCAGCTTTGAACGCAGTGTGTGCGTCCTGAACGAGCTGTTCACGTAGGGAGCCTTCTTCCCACAGGCGGCGGTTCCTCTCGTAATCACGTTTCGCTTTTTCCCATTGGGCATGACTCTGGTTTCTTAATGCCCTGTAATCATCCTGTTCAAGTTCTGCAAGGAGATCCCCTTTTTTTACTTTCTGTCCCTCGTCGAAATAAAAACGGTCGATTTTCCCTCCAACGTTAAAGCTCATGTTAACCATTTTCCAGGCTTTTACTTCCCCAGAGAAATTCAATGTAAACTCATAATCTGTTTTTTTGTAACCTGCTGTCCGAACTCTGATTTTTTCTGCCTCTTCCACTTTTTCGTTTTTTCCACTTCTGCTGCAGGAAATTTGAAAAGCTAAAAACGGAATTATGATAAAAGGTGTTAACCGGAAGAGCACAAACCGTACTCGACCCTTTCTAAAATATGTAAAAGAGGTGTTGTTTCCTGCCATTTAAGATTATCTCCCTTCTAGCCTGAATTATTCATAAAAACTGCCGATATTTATATTTAATAATGAATTGAGATCATACTTTCAGAAAGCGGGAAAGGGAGCTGAAGCTTCCCAGGAGACCGACGATTATGCTCCCTGCGATGAGCATAATGGTTTGGGAAAGCGTCAGGTAGCGAAAGTTAATGATCTCACTCAAGACTCCCAGAGAGGTTCCCAGGTAGAGAGGGAAGAGCTTTACCAGGAGAAAGAGCAGCAAGAGCGAGAGCAGTCCTCCTATTATTCCAAGGGTCACTCCTTCTATAAGAAATGGTACTCTGATAAAAGTATTTGTTGCTCCTGACAGGCGCAGGATCTCGATTTCTGTTTTGCGGGAAAAAACGTTGAGCCTGATCACATTGGAAATGATAAAAAAGGAGGCCAGAATCAATATCCCTCCAAAGAAAAATCCTACTGCTCTGGCCAATCTGCTGAAAGACTGCATTTTATCAACCCAGTCCCTGTTGAACTGAACGTCATCAATTCCTTTCACATTCCTCATTTCCTCAATAAACTCTTCAGTCTTTGTTGAAGAGAGAGTGTCTTCTTTGAGGGATGTTTCGAAGGAAGCTGGAAAAGGATTGATGTTTAAATTTTCGATGATTTGGACAAGTTCGGGAAAATTATTCCGGAATTTATTCAAAGCCTGCTCCGAGCTGATAAACTGAACATTTTTTAGCAAGACCGATTTTTTCAGTCGTTCTTCAATGAGGCTTCTCTGTTTTTCAGGCAGATTCTTCTCGAGAAAAAAAACAATCACCATCTCTTCGGAGAGCTGCTTTGCTGTATAATGGAGATTATTGGAGAGAGCGAGGAATGTTCCAATCGTAAGAAAAGACAGGCAGATGATGGTTGCTGAGAAAATATTGCGTACTCTGAACTGCCAGAGATTGTTGATCGTCTCTTTCAGTAAGTATTTGAGTTTTTGCATAATCAAAGAATTTCTTTTCTGATTAATTTTCCCTTAAAGAGAAATAGAATTTTTTCTCCAAAATGGCGTATCAATTCCCGGTCGTGAGTGCATATGATAACGGTAGCTCCTTGTTTGTTTATTTCTCTGAATAGGCTCATGATTTCAAAGGCAAGTTCGGGATCGAGGTTGCCTGTTGGTTCGTCAGCCAGAAGGATTTTAGGGTTATTCACCACCGCCCTGGCGATAGCCACCCTTTGCTGCTCACCATAGGATAATTGAGAAGGGTATTCCCACATTTTATGATGAAGATTGACCATCCTTAGAGCGATGAATACTCTTCTTCTGATGTCTTTATGGGGAACTCCCAGAACCTGGAGGACAACCGCCACATTCTCGAATACTCTTTTGTGGAAAAGAAGGCGGAAGTCCTGAAAAACAATCCCCATGGTTCTTCTTAATTTATAGATTTTGTGGTCAGGAATACGAAATATATTTCTCCCGTCAATGACGATTTGACCTTGTGTAGGAAGAAGTTCTCTAAAAATTATTCTGAGAAGGGTGGTTTTTCCTGAACCGCTTGGTCCGGTAACAAAATAGAAGTCTCCTTTCTTCACATCAAGAGTGATATCAGAAAGAGCCCACTTGGGAGGCTGATATTGATGCCATATATGATAGAGTTCTATCATTTTCGGTGTGGGTTATAGGCTGAAAAGATACATGAACCAGCCGAAGAGGAGAGCTCCCAATACCATGATAATAAAGAGGGAAACAGCATACCTTACCTGGCCCTTTCTGTCATCTCTTCTGATAAGGGCTAAAACAATACAGACAAACACGGCATAAAGAACCATGGAGAAAAGATGGCTCTTCATAATCATTTCTTTTTTCCTCTGGCAATATCAAAGGCATCTAGAGCGACGAGATAATTCAGGAGACCTGCGCCGGCTATGTAGGCTGTTCCGAACTCAAAAGTTACCCTTTCTAAATTTCCCGATCCGAAAGAGAAAATCTTAGAAAGGAAGTAGAGAAGACAGTAGCCCAGGTCTGAAAAAAAAGCAAGAATGGTCAGGGGATTTTCTGTCTGGAAAGAGTAAATTTTTCCGCCCATGAGTAACCCAAGAGCTGCCATGGAAGTGATGCAGGCGAAAAAAATCCCGGCTCTCCAGTATTTTTTAAGGAAAACATGACCTAAACCGGGAAAGAGCCATCCCAGCGCTAAAAAGCTGATGTCCTTTGTCTTAATCTCCATTTGTTTTGATTGACAATGATAAAAGAAAAGAATATCCAAATCAAGGAGAAAAAAGGGGACAGGCTACTTTTTTATTAAAAAGTTGCCTGTCCCCTTTTTTGTTTTTTGCCTGTCCCCTTTTTTTGTGAGCCAAAGGCTCATTACGGAAATATCCCTCTGTAGCGGTAGACTTCTGCTATTCTTTCTATCGCAATGAGATAAGCAGCGCAGCGGAAGGGAACTTTTCTCCGGGCAGCCACATCCCAGACCTGTTTAAAGGATTTAACCATTTTCTTCTCAAGCTCTGTATTAACCTGTTCCTCCTCCCAGAAAAGCCCGCTGAGAGCTTGTACCCACTCCAGGTGGCTGACCACAACTCCTCCGGCATTGGCCAGTATGTCAGGGATGACGGGAATTCTCCTTTTTTGCAGGATTTCATAGGCTTCAGGTGTGGTTGGCCCATTAGCGCCCTCGAAGATAACTTTTGCCTTGATCTTATGAGCATTTTTGCGGTGAATCTGATTTTCCAGTGATAATTGAGTCCTTAATCATTTCTTCCTCCAAGGAAAGAGACAGGCTCGCTTTTTACTTTACTTATTTCCAATTGTTTTACGAGGCAGTATTCGTTTGACATAAGAGAGAGTTTCATTATAATTATATTTTGCTCTCAATTGCAATTTCATCACTAGCCCGAAGGGTAAAAAATGCCGATAGAAAGTTAAAAGGAATTCAAGAAATAAAGCGGTCAATAAAGGATTGTTCAATGTTTAAGAAGTCAGATCTAACGTCTCATTTTAAGGAGAATGACTATGGAAAAATGGGAATGCACTGCATGCGGTTATATCTACGATCCTGAAGCAGGAGACCCCGAGCAGGGGATAAAACCGGGAACTCCTTTTGAGGATCTTCCTGATGATTGGGTTTGCCCTCAGTGTGGTGTAGGCAAGGAATTATTTCAAAAAATGATATAACGGGGATTGCTAAATAATGAGAGTTTTAATCATCGGAAACGGTTTGTCCGGAACTGTTGCGGCGAAAACGATGCGGGAGCTGGACCAAAAAGTTGAAATAGATATCTTTGCAGAGGAAAAGTATCATTACTATCCTCGTCCGAATCTTATAGAATTTCTAGCCGGAAACATACCTCTTGAAAAGTTATTCGCTTTTCCTGAAGAATGGTACAACGAACTGAGGATAAAAGTTCATCTGGATAGGCCAGTGATAAAAATTCTGCCTGATTCTGAAGAGATCGAAGTCAAAGGGGGAAAGAAGGAAAAATATGACTACTTACTCTTTGCAAACGGCTGCTATCCCCTTATTCCTCCCTTCAAGGGCAAGGAAAAGCGTGGGGTGTTTACCTTTAGAACCCTGAATGATAACTATGAAATCCTCGAATACTTCGAAGAACACCGGAGAGTAGCCGTGATAGGAGGAGGGCTCTTAGGTTTGGAAATAGCACGGGCGATGAAATCCAGAGGGGCAGAGGTGGAGGTTGTGGAATTTTTTGAGCATCTGCTGCCCCGCCAGCTCGATGCCCAGGGCGCGTCTCTTCTCAAGGAACAAATCGAAAAGCTAGGAATAAGAGTCCATCTTGGCTTAGCCACCGAGGAAATTCTCGGCCGGGATGAGGTGAGAGGTTTAAAGTTTAAAGGAGGAGAAGAGATCGAGACGGATATGGCGTTGGTTGCGGCCGGTATAAGGGCGAATATCCAAATAGCCAAGGAAGCTGGACTCGAGACTGACCGCGGGCTTGTAGTCAATGACCTCCTCCAGTCGAGCAATCCAAAAATATTTGCTGCAGGCGATGTTCTCCAGCACAGGGGCATAGTCTACGGAATTATCCCTGCCTCCTTCAATCAGGCTCGAATCGCAGCCTATAATATTTTGGGCCAGAAGAAAGCCTATGAAGGAACAGTCTTCTCCAACACTCTGAAAGTTGTAGGCATTGATGTTGCCTCCATTGGGCTTGTTCATCCTGAAGAAGATGGCTTTGAGGAAATCCGAAAAGAGGAAAAGAAAGAAGGAGCGTACAAAAAGCTGGTTATCCAGAATGGCATAATTGTCGGAGCGATCTGGATGGGTACAAAAGAAGGATTTAATGAAGTCAACCGTTTAATATCATATAAAATAAACGTGGAGAGGTGGAAAAATTCTCTCCTGGAAGATGACTTTGATTTTTCAGTAATATGAGAACCAGAATACTTGTTTTGATCATCGTTTTTTCTTTCCTGTTGACGCCTGTCAAGGGTGAAACAAATGGCTATTTTTCCATCGGGTACGCAAAGGGACAGGAACAGGCCGATGTTTTTAAAGGAAGTTTCCTGAATCCACAGTTAGGGCTTTTATTTTCGGGAGATGTTACCGCAAAGATTGATTATGTTTCTGAGATCAGGTTTAAGAGAGAGGACAGCATTGAGTTAGAACAGGCTCTGGTAAGATTCAAGCCTTCCGATACCTTCAATCTCAGTTTGGGCCTTTTTCTTGTTCCTTTTGGAAGATACAATCAATCAAACCGCCCTCATCAAACACTATTAATAAATTTTCCACTGAATGTGGAGAAAATGTTTCCTTCAAGCTGGAGAGATATGGGGCTTCTGGTAGAGGGAGAATTCAACGGTTTCTTTTATTCAGCCTATTTAGGAAATGGTCTTGCCGAAGCAGAAGATTTAAGCGGCGCTCAGCAGTTCAGGGATAACAATACAGATAAAGGAAAAGGGGGGCGAGTGGGTTTGACACTCAGCCAGGGATTTGATGTGGCTTATTCCTATTACAGAGGCAAATATGATGAAGAAAACACGAGAGATCTTGTTTTTCAGGGAGTGGATATTATCTGGCGAAATCAAGATTTTCAAATCCTTTCTGAGTATTCAAAGGCCCATCTGGAAAATCCTGATGGTTTTGAGCCCGGGGAGGCCGAAGGCTACTTTATTCAGCTCTCTCTCTCGGGAAGCCGGCTTCAACCCGTTGCGAGCTATCAGCGGATAAAATACCAGGACCCTTTTCACGGAGAGGGCATATCTGAGGAGAGAAACCGCTGGACAGTCGGCCTGGTATTCGCTGCCTCTGAGAATTTATTCCTGAGTTTCGAATATGATTTTAACAGCGAAAAGAAGACAAAACTCAAAGATAACTCTTTCTTAGCGCAGGTCGTCTTGAGTTTTTAGCCTTGTCCAAAAGCTCAGCTTCTGATAGAATTCACTGTCAATAAGATTTCATCCTGAGTTTAAATAAACAACAGGCATCCTGAAGGAGTTCTATGGCTAATTTACTCATTGTCGGTACTCAATGGGGAGATGAAGGCAAGGGTAAAATTGTTGACTTCCTTGCTTCCTCTTTTGATGTGGTGGCTCGTTATCAGGGCGGCCATAATGCCGGGCATACGGTCTATGTGAAGGGGAAAAAAATCATTCTCCATCTCGTTCCTTCGGGCATACTCCATCGTGATAAGCTTTGTATTATTGGAAATGGAGTCGTCCTGAATCCCAAGGCCTTTCTGGATGAAGTTGAAGAGATAAGAAAATCCGGTATTGAAGTTAACGATAACATTGTCATAAGCAAGAACACTCATCTCATTCTCCCCTATCATACTGTTATAGAAGAGATCGATGAGGAGAGAAGGGGGGCGAGAAAAATCGGGACCACGCGCCGGGGTATCGGTCCCGCCTATGAAGATAAGATAGCCCGGCGGGGGATTAGAGCCGGTGATCTTCTGGATTTATCGGTCCTCAAAGAAAAGATCGAAGAAAATCTGGAAGAAAGAAAGGCACTTTTTTCTCACTATCATAAATCTTTCCCGGATGCTGAGAAAATATTTGAAGAATATGCCTTATACGCTACCAGGCTAAAAAAATATGTGAAAGATGTCTCTCTTCTTCTGGATGAGAAGATGAAAGAGGGAAAATCCATTCTTTTTGAGGGAGCTCAGGGTACTCTTCTGGATATTGACCATGGAACGTATCCTTATGTCACATCATCCAGCTCGACTGTCGGGGGAGTGTGCACAGGGCTGGGCATTCCTCCCAATAAGATCAATTCTGTCCTGGGAATAACAAAGGCTTATACAACCCGTGTGGGAGGAGGCTCTTTTCCCACGGAGATCTTTGATGAGAAGGGGAAATTGCTTCTTGAGAGGGGCAATGAGTTCGGATCGACTACGGGCCGCCCCCGAAGATGCGGGTGGTTCGATGCCGTTGCGGTCTCTTATTCCTGTCGTGTAAACGGAATAAATAATATCGCCCTGACCAAGCCTGACGTTCTTGATGATTTTGAAAAGATTCAAATGTGTGTGGGATACAAGTATAAAGGAGAACAGCTCCGGAGCTTTCCTACAGAAAGCTGGATTTTGGAAAAAGTGGTTCCTCAATATAAAGAAGTTCGGGGTTGGAAGACATCAATCGGGAAAATGAATGATCCATCTTCCCTTCCTCAAGCCTTTAAAGATTACATCAAACTTATCGAGGATTCTATCCAGGCCAGAATTGCTATTGTATCTACTGGAGTGGAAAGAAAGGATACTGTTTTAATAAAAGAACTGGAAGAATTAGCCGGGATTATTCACGAGTAGAGATTGCTGTAGCGGCGAGGCCGCAGCCCATGAAGCTGTAGTGAACTACCGCGAATGGGCTGCAACGAAGCC
>DAOUYU010000130.1 GCA_030673995.1 Candidatus Aminicenantota bacterium | reverse complement strand
AGGACTGGCTATCATTATAAACCTCTTCATCGCTGCCCTCGTGGGAACCCTCATCCCCCTCTTCCTGAAATTGATCAAACTGGACCCGGCGCTGGGTTCGGTTAATCTTCTCACCATGTGTACTGATACCATCGGCGTGCTTTCTTTTCTCGGCCTTGGTACTATATTTCTGGAATACTTCGTCTGATCCTCCCATGCCCCTTGAACAATCTGAAGCCATCGTTTTGAGAAGCTTCACTGTTGGCGACCAGGACAAGATCGTCGTCTTCTTTTCGAAAAATAAGGGAATCGTAAAAGGAATAGCCAAAGGGGCTCGAAAATTCGGAAGCCGTTTCGGGAGCAGCTTAGAACTCATGTCCGTGGTTAAAATCTTTTATTATGAAAAAGAGGGAAAAGATTTAGTTACTGTGAGCAACTGCGACCTGCTCGAATCTTTTTTTGAAATGCAGAAGGACCTTAAAACATCTTTCACTTTGAGTTATTTCTCCGAACTTATCGAAGAATTCTCTCCAACAAGAGCAAAAAATGATATTCTCTACCGCCTGCTGCTCTCTATCCTGCACACATTAAAAAAGGGAGGAGATGTTAACTTTTTAGCTCGATATTTCGAAGCCTGGCTTCTCAAGATCAGTGGAGTTCTTCCTGATTTCAAGAAATGCAAAAAGTGCGGAAAGCCATTCACTAACCGCGGATGGCTGTCTTCAAAAAAAGACGGCGTTTTTTGCAACCAGTGCGCGCCTCAAAAAAAAGAAGAGATCATGCCAGAATTGGGCTCGTTTATTCAATGGGCAAAAAAAAATCCTCCTTCAAAAAAAGAATCCCTCCCCTTCTCTCCTCAGCAGCTTGAGGCAATTAAAAAAACGCTTAACAGTCTCATCATCTTCCATCTCGAAAAAAAACCCAAAACTCTCCGATATTTATAATACTCAGAAAGGAACAGGTAACTTTTTGATAAAAAGGGGACTGTCCCCTTTTCTGTACGTGTTTTCAAGCCACTTAGTCTGAGCTTTATGTTGATTTTTTTGTAGAAAAGAATAAACTATAAATCTTCAACATCAACTTTAACAAAAAGGAGGAGGCATGGCTCAATGCAAAATATGCGACAAAGATATTGATATGAAAAATCCATATTTTGTCCTTTCCTTCAACAAAGAAACAAGCGAAGATGGAACAAAGAAAATCATTCAATCTGAGGAAGGGGCTATAATATGTGAAGAATGCGGCAGTGAAGGCATCAACTCTGTCCTTAGAAATTTGAAACTTATCAATGATGCTGATACTAAACTGAAAGAAAAGATGCATTCGCTAGAGGAATCAATAGATATGCTCCATTTGATGAAAGAATACAAAATCTCCGCGGAAAAAGTGGGAACAAAGAATCAATACCTAGCAAAATGTCCTTTCCATGACCAGGAATCATCTTTTTTGATCGATGCCGATAATAAGGAATATTTTTGTTTCTGCGAAGGCTTAGCGGGAGATATCTTTAGCTTTATCATTAATTACGATAGAGATGTTAGCCAAAAGCACACAACCTTGAAACAAGCTGTTGATATCCTGGCCGAAAAATTCCCGCTTCAACAGACTTGAACACCAATCCTACCGCACCCGGCAATATCTATGATGACTCCTGCTCAGCACCATATACGCACCATTCTTTATAGGGCATATACATTCTAAGCACAAAGCATATACTCAAAGATATTGGATCTTACAATGATTTTCCTTATTTATGATGGCTTTTTCGACAAAACTATTCTGAAACATAGTTTTTTTTGGCTCTCTAACAGGAATTTCATAGCGAATAAAATGCAGTTAATTCCCTTGAAATCTTTATTTTTTTATGCTATAAAATAGCAAAATAGTGGTATTTCACAATTTATCTTCTACTTTAACAACAGGAGGAGGATAATGAAGAAAAAAATTACACTCTTATCATGCCTATTTTTACTTCTTTTCACCTTTGCTGAATTCTCTCATTCTCAGACCGGCTCACTAGAAAAGATCGTTGTTTCTAAGGGACCAACCGCTCTTGAAGTTACTATTATCTTATCCGGTTACACCTACCACCGCAATTTTGAGATAGCCGATCCCAGCCGGTTAGTTATTGATTTTATTGATATCACAAGCATCAAAGCTCCCCGCTCCACCAGGATCCGTGATTTTGGAATCGTCTCGCTCAGAACGGGCAGGTTCAAGCCCAATATTGCCAGAGTCGTTTTTGATTTCATCGAGGCTATCACACCATATAAACTCGAGCCCAATCCCCGAGGAGTGACAGTAACATTTTGGAAAGAAAAACCACCCCCGATAGAAAAAGAGCGGATTATTCCTGAAAGAATCGAAATAGAACCTAAGGGTGCAACGTGTGATATAAAGGTCATGCCAGCTAAAGCAAATCCGAATGATCCCATTACTGTGGATATGAGTGGTTCTCAGAATTCCAAATCCATGACAGTCGAAGTCTTTAATCCGGATGGAGTTAAAATCGCAACTCAAGAACTGACACCAGATTCTCCAAAATGGGAGATAAAATTTGATCGACCCGGAGAGTACGTTTTCAAGGGAAAAGCCTTCAACCTTAAGCAGAAACCATCTGAAAATCCTTGTGAAGCAAAAACATACATCAATTATCCCCCAGTCGCCATTTTGGTTTGCAGCCCTCTTAAAGATGATATCGGGAAGCCCATCACCTTAAACGCTTCGGACTCTACTGATCCCGATGGAGATGTTGTTAAAGTTGATTTTGCACTTGTCGATAGTTCTGGGAATCTCATTGACAGATTTACAGATACAGAAAAGCCTTTTACCTGGCGAAGAGCATTCGGGCAAGCGGGCACCTTCGCTGCGACAGCCCTTGTTACCGATGACTTTGGAGCCGTATCCGAACCGGCAAGCGCTCAGTTCCAGATTAATCCTAAAAAGGTTAGTAAATTTGGCTTCAACATAGATATAGGCGCTATGGCTGCTCGGGATCTTGGTAATTTTGTCGGATTCGCCGTAGGCCGTATAGGTTTAGTCTATAAGATTATTCCAGGTACATTAGACTTTACCCTTTCAGGAGGTGGAGGCTACGCTTCAGCACCATTATTTTCTTTCGGCATGGTAGACACAATGTTTGATTTCCATATGGGCGGGGCCTTTTTTGGCATAGGCTGGGGTGTCACAACAAAATACAAGGATACATTAGCGTCTAATTACGGAGAAGCCGTTGCCCATTTCGGTGTTGATGTGTTGAAGAAGTTCAGTATCTACGTAGAAGGACGGGGACCGATAAGAGATGATGCTCAGGATCATTACAGATTAACGCTCGGCTTCAGATATAAGTTATAGTTTAAAGAAGAGCGAAACTCGAAAAAAAAAGGGGGCTGTCCCCATTTTTATATTTTGATTATTCTGGCACTGAAAAAAGTGAAAGATGGAAAAAAGGGGACTGTCCCCTTTTTTTTTGCCCGAAGGGTAAAAAATGCCGATAGAAAAAAGAGAAACTAAAAAAAAGGCGATCCCCTTGAAATACTGAAAAAGCAAAATAATGTGCGGGTATCATACTATTTACTGTAAGTATCGGCAGTTTTTATGAATAATTCAGGTTAATTTATTTTAAGGGTCCAACAGTTGTCTCAACCGCTTCCAATATCTCTCCAGACTCCACAATTTCTTTTAACGTGTTGATATCGTCAAAAAGAGGCCGATCTTCCTCAAGGTGTTCGACATATTTTCGGATGACTTCATAAGCAGCCTGTACTCCTTTACTCGGCTTAACGGGTTTGCGAAAATCCACTGCCTGGGCACCAGCCATCATTTCAATGGCAAGCACGGCCTGAGCATTGTCAATAATCTGGCGAGTTTTGAGGGCTGTGGTCATGCCCATGCTGACAAAATCTTCCTGATCGGCAGCAGCGGGTATAGAACCTGTGGCTGCCGGGTGGGAAAGGATTCTGTTCTCGCAGATCAATGCACCAGCTGTGTATTGTGAGAGCATCAATCCTGAAAACATTCCAGCTCCTTTGGTTAAAAAAGCGGGAAGCCCCATACTCAAATGGGGATTCATCAATCTGTTTGTTCTTCTCTCAGAAAGGACAGTCACTGTGGTTACAGCCATACCCAAAAGCTCAAGGGCAAAAGCCAGAGGAGTTGCTTGAAAATTAGCCCCGGTAAGAACCAATTCTTCCTCAGGAAAAAAGGTGGGATTATCGGCAGCACCATTAAGTTCAATCTCAATCATATAGCGGGCCCACTTGAGAGCATCGTGGGCCGATCCGACAACCTGAGGTGTACTCCGCAGACTATAAGAATCCTGAATCTTTTTTCCTTTCTGAGCTAAGAGTTCACTTCCCTCGGTAATACGCCTGATGTTTTCACTGGCTTCAATCGCTCCCGGATAGCCGCGAACTTGATGCAGCCTCTCATCAAATGCATTCATATTGGCGTTGAGAACTTCCAAGGTTATGGCTGTAGCTATCTCTGAATTTTTTATCCAGCGCGCCGTATCGTATATCTCTAATGCACCCAGTCCTGCAATTACATTGGCGCCGTTAATCATGGCTAAGCCATCTCGGGCCTCTAAGACAATGGTAGGAATCCCAGCTTTGGCCATCGCTTCCTTTCCAGACAACCTCTCTCCCTTATAAAAAGCTTCGCCTTCTCCCATGGGCACGAGGGCCATCTGAGCCATAGGAGAAAGATCGCCGCAAGCCCCGACCGATCCCTTCTCACACATGACAGGTGTGACTCCTTTATTCAGCATTTCCTTCAGCGTCTCTACGACAGTATACCTGAGGCCTGAATGGCCATGGCAGTGGCAGTTTATTCGGCCCAGGATTGCAGCGCGGACGACTTCGATTGGCATGGGCTTACCGTATCCTGCTGCATGGCTGTAAATTAAATATCTCTGGTATTTTTCCACCTGTTCCTGAGTCAGGACAACATCTGAAAGCTCTCCAATGCCTGTATTGACGCCATACATGATTTCATTCTTCTTTATTTTATCCTCGAGAAGGTCCCTGCACTTCTCAATTCTTCCAACAGCATCAGGATGGATTTTAATGCTTTCGCTCTCTCGAGCAACACGGGCTACCTTTTCTATAGTCATGTTGTGACCGTCTATTATAATCGTCATAATGACACCTCCTGTCTGAATTATTTATCTTGTGAATAATCCAGACTGTCTGAATTATTTATAAAAACTGCCTTAACCTCTATTTACAATTATCCTTAGTGAGAGGTTCTAAAAACTCATTATTATAGTACATACTGAGTCAATCAAAAAGCTCTTTTTTCATCCAGAG
>DAOUYU010000163.1 GCA_030673995.1 Candidatus Aminicenantota bacterium | reverse complement strand
TCTTTATCTTGCCAGCTGCGGGTCCTTAATTTTCCTTCAATCAGGATTTGTTTACCCCGGTTCAGGTATTTTTCGCAAAATTCAGCAAGCTTCCCCCACACGACTATGCGGTGCCATTCGGTGCGATCATTGGACTCGTTTGTGCTGGGATTAAAATAGCGCTCATTTGTAGCCAGTGAGAATTTTGCTACAGCCCTCTCTGTTTGGGGAAGATATCGTAGTTCAGGGTTTTGACCCAGACGCCCGATTAATAGAACTTTGTTAAGACTGTTGATGTCTCTCATTTCTGAACAACTCCTTGATTTTTTGTTGGGCTATCTTTGTTTCTTCTTCAAGAGGATATTTGCTCACGAGGAGTTTCAAGACCGAAAGAGCTTCTGCTTTTTTCCCTAGCTCGATGAGGCAAATTCCCTTTTTTAGGTAGGCTGCAGGTATTTTGTCTCCGTTCGGATAGTTTACAATCAGTTCGTTAAATTGCTCGATGGCTTCTTCGAAACTCCCCTGACTGAAGTAGCATTCGCCTGTCCAGTATATAGAATCGTCGACAAGAGGACTTTCCGGGAATTTCTCTGTGTATATCTTGAAGCCAGCAATAGCCAATTGGAAGTTTCCCTTTCGATAATCTGTATGAGCCATGCTGTAAACTTCCTTGGGAGACAGCCGGGCTTGTGGAGGGGGAGGAGGTTTTTCTTCAGTTTGCTCTTCTGTTTTTTCCTTCTCGATTCCTTCTTCAGGGGGAGGAGATTGTTTTTCTTCGGCTTTACTTTTTTCCTTTGGTTTTTCTTGTGGTTTGTAAGGAGCCATCTTTATCTCAAGGAGATCCTCAGAAAGATGTGCAAGTTTTTGATTCATCTGATCTAATTTTTCAAGGAGAACTTGATACTGGAGGGGGATCTTTTTTTGCTCTTCTTTGACACTTGCCTGTTCAGTTTGTAAATGTCTGAGCAGGTCCAGAAGTTCCTTTAATTGTACCCTTACAGAGTTAATATCCTTGGCATTTTTTTCTATGTTTCCCTTGAGTTGAGCGACCTGTTGTCTGAGAAGCTGAACATCTTTATAGATCAGCTCATAGGTTTTTTTCTCTTTATCGACTCCGACTAGAACTGTGGGTAAGAGCAGGATGAGGAAAACTCCGATATACTTTTTGTTCATATTCTATTTCCCGATTATCGTGAATTGCGACCTTCTGTTTTTCTGCCAGGCTATTTCGTTATGTCCCTTGTCCAGAGGTTGGCTTTTTCCGTAGGAGATTGTCGTCATTCTGTTTGAAGCGATACCGAGAGAAACAAGATAATCGAAAGTACTCTTAGCCCTTTTTTCACCCAGAGCAAAATTGTACTCCTCTGTTCCCTTTTCGTCGCAATGGCCTTCCAGGAGGATTTTTACTGTGCTGTATCTTTTTAGCCATTTTGCATTGGCTTCGAGGGCAGGCTTTGCATCTTCGCGGATGAAGAATTTGTCGAAATCGAAATGAATCATCTGAATGGGAGATTCCTGGTTCATCTCTTCAAGGGATTTGTTCATGAATATTTCCTCCTCAGATAGTTCAGCAAATTGAATTTCTATGGGCTTCTTTTCAGCTTCTTCAACCTTTTCAACCTTTTCGATTTTAGGTTGTTCCTTGACCACAGGAGTTTGTTCTTGTGGAGCAGGAGCGGGAGGAGGAGTGAATTCTGGCGCTTGTTTTGGTTTACACGAGATAAAATAGGCGAAAATCAGGAAAGTAGATAAAGAAAGAATTATTATCTTTTTCATTTCATCTCCTTTGAGTGATGCTCGTTTCATGATTTGATAAAAAGATGATTTATTTCTCTCTTTATTTTATAACATTCAAACAGATTTCATGTCAAATGATTCAATCTATGAATATATAGGACGAGAGGTATCCCCATATTGCCTGAATTATTCATAAAAACTGCCGCCACCATATTTTATTCCAATGATATGAGCTCGTTATGTTGTTTTTCTCATAACCATGATTCAGGCTTTCTTCCATGTTCTCAATTTTATTATAAGTCGGCATTTTTTACCCTCCGGGCGAGCCGATCTTACCGCATCGGCTTCGTTGCAGCCCATTTGCGGTAGATCACTACAGCTTCATGGGCTGCGGCCTCACCGCTGCAGCAATCTCGACTCGTGAATAATCCAGGCTAGATAATAACGCTAAAATATCGCTTAAATTCTCAATAAGAACACAAGAGAGGGGTGCTCCCCAACGTACTCCCTTTTTTCTCAATAGATTAACACAAGAACTTGTCAGTAAAATATAAGAAAAGGAATCTCTATCTTGACCAATCAGGAAGTTTATTAGTGCCTTTTGTGGTGAGGCAGCGTAGGTTGGCGCCGTCATGGTCAATTGTGTAGAGTTGGATAGTACCGGATAGGTTTGAGGAGAAAATAAGATGCCGTCCGTCAGGAGCCCAGCAAGGACTCTCGTTTCGGGCATTGCTTTCTGTGAGCTTGTGTGTCTGATTTGTTCTGAGATTCAGGATGTATATATCAAATATTTGGTCTACCCGGGAGACATAGGCGATCATGTCTCCTGTAGGAGACCAGGTAGGAGCATCGAAATAACTTCCTCCAAAGCTTTTCCTCCGGACGTTGGAACCCTCTGCGTCCATGACGTAGATCTGAGGGGTTCCCCCCCGGTCTGAAGTAAAAGCTATCTCACGACTCGTCGGTGACCAGGAAGGAGCCGTATCAATTGCATCATTAATGGTCAATCTTCTTATGTTTTTCCCGTAGCTTGTGGCAACATATATCTCAGGATTGCTTTCTTCTTGAGTTGAACAGAAAGCCAATTTTTTTCCATCCGGGGAAAAGGAAGGAGCATAATTTGTTCCCTTGCTGATCACTTCGTCTCTTCTCTGGTCATAAGGGAACAAAATATACAACCCTGCACTGTTTTTCCTGTATGATGTGTAAGCGATCTTTCTGCCGTCGGGAGACCAGGCGGGCATATAATCTTTTACCCTGTTGAAGGTCAATCGAGTTTGATTTTGACCGTCATAGTCCATCATGTAAAGTTCGTCGTTTCCATCTCTATTCGAGACGAAGACAATTTTTGACGTGAAAAGAGGTTTTTCTCCATAGATTTTCATGACCTCATCAGCCATTTTGTGGGCCACCAAACGGAGGAGGTTTTTTTCTCCCTGGTAACGTTTTCCAAAAATGAAATGCCCTGATTTGACGTCGTATATTTTTCCTTCAAAGAGTATGCTGTCGTCCTCGCTCTCAGGAATCTCCCCAACAAAGAGGACATTCGCCTGGATGGATTCCCAATCCTTAAAGAATATTTTTTTCGGATTCAAAGGCCTTATCCAGCTGTAATGGCTCTTGGGTAAAAGTCGAAATACACGGCTGTATTTAAAATCCTCAGAGATGATTTGATGAAGTTGTCGAGCGATGGATTTTGCTTCTGGCGTGGAGGAACGGATAATGAACTCGGGGATAGCCAGAGGAATAGCAGGCATTCCATCTTTTATGCTCATAACAACTTCTTGCTGTGGATAGAGAATGAGGGCAGCAAGAAAAAGAAAGGTTCCGCAAAGCATAATCCGCTTTGTCTTCATTTGGAATGCTCGAATATTAAATAGATTACTAAAAATTCTTCCTTATAATCTCTGGGGAGAGGGGGAAAAGGAGCCGCATTCTGAACTGCACGTTGGGCGGATAAATCCAGTGATCTTATTCCGCTTGTTTCTTGAATTTTTAAATCCGATATTTGGCCATTTCTATGAATCTTGAAATTGACGGTGGCCTGAAAATCACCTTTGATTCCGGGGTCGATAAGAGAAGTATACCAGCGGCCCGAAATCCTGTCTAAGATGATTTGAAGATAATAGGTAAAAGGAAAGTTGGAGAGACCGATCTGGGAGGAATATTCGGAGCGA
>DAOUYU010000056.1 GCA_030673995.1 Candidatus Aminicenantota bacterium | reverse complement strand
GCGATCTCATGATGATGCGCTACAGGCATGAGATTGCCACGTCGCTTCGCTCCTCGCAATGACGTGGAGCTTCGTTGCGGCCCATTCGCAGTGGGCAACCACAGCTTCATGGGCCGACGCCTCGCATCTGTAGCACTCTCGACTCGTGAATAATCCAGGTTAGATGGCAAAACAGAAAAACCTCATTTTATTTTCAATATTTATTACCATAAACGCTGGAGATTGTAAAAGGATTTTTGGAGAATGTAAACATATCCAAATCCATGATTGAGGAAGATTTTGGCTCGAATTTAGCAATAAATTATCTATGAATTGAAAGTGCTTTTATTTCTGAAAATGTAATTGCATAATATGGCCTTTCCCAATAAAATGATATTTATTAAAAAGAAATAGACAGATTAAATGCCTCCCATAGAGATAAAACCCAATGTTTACTGGATCGGTGTGAATGACAGGACAACTTGCGGAGTTGGTAAAAGATGAAAAATGAAGATCTGAACCTTTCCATGTTAAAGATAAATATGGTAAGATACTGACCTCTTCCTTTCTAGAGGTGTACGATGGCTGATTGGCAAGATAACTTGATAAGCCTCTTAGAGGAACTCAGGCTTATCGAGGAATGCAAAGCAGATACTCCCGAAAACTTTAATCAGTTTTGTGAGTTTATTGCCGAGCCTGCCTTTGAGAACTTGTCTAACGAGTTGAAAAAATACGGGACAAAAGCTAGATTCAAAACAAAAAAGAAGAGATCGATCTCCTTCACAGTGAATTTTCCCAAGTCGAGTGTGGACAATTTCCATTACATCCTTTCTCTTCCAAAAAACTCGATCCAGCTTAAGCTGAACCTGAAGATCAGGTGGAGAAAGACCAAAAAAAGCATCGCCGAGGAAAAGGACCTGCCGTTCATGAAAGATGTTTTTCCTTCAGAAGTATTGAAGATATCCAAAGAAAACCTCATTACTGATGTCATTAAGCAATATAAGAATTTCACTTATAAGGCTTACACCAAGTCTGAAGAATAAAAACTGAAAGAATGTGAAAAAAAGGGGACAGAAAAAAAGGGGACAGGCTACTTTTTTCTTAAAAAGTAGCCTGTCCCCTTTTTTTTATGAATGAAATTTTTCCCGTTTATCCAGGCGAGTTATTCCTTCCTTCTTTGCCATCTCGATGGCTTCGTTATATTCTTCTTTGGTGATTCTTCTGCCTAGAGGAGAGTTGAGGGAAATTTTGCCACAAGGATAATACTGGTCCATGATGTTGACATAGGTGTTTTTCGAGAGCTCTTGAGCCAAAAAAAACATGGCCTCTCTTGTCCCGGCCAGGCCCTGGGGAAGAACAAGGTGCCTCACCAAAAGTCCTCTCAGGGCAATTCCTTTTTCATCGACGAGGAGATCTCCTACCTGGCGAAACATTTCCTTCAAAGCAAGCTTGACATTCTCAGGATAATCAGAAGCCTGAGAGTACTCTTGAGATGGTTTGCTGTTGCTGTATTTGAAATCAGGCATGTAAATATCAAAGACTCCGTCCAAAAGCTTTAGAGTTTGAACAGAATCATATCCTCCCGTGTTATAAACAAGGGGAACAGAGAGTCCTTTTTCCACAGCAGTAGGGATCGCCTTTAAGATTTGAGGAACATAATGGGTAGGGCTGACAAAATTGATGTTGTGGCAACCCATGCTTTGAAGCTCGATCATCATCTTTCCTAATCTCTCGAACGATACCTCTTGTCCTTCACCTAGATGGCTGATGGAGTAATTCTGGCAGAAAAGGCATTTCAGATTGCAGTGTGTCATGAAAATTGTACCAGAGCCGTGAATGCCGACGAGGGGCCTTTCTTCTCCGAAATGGGGGGAGTGGGAGGAAACCTCAGGCATGGATCCGGTGCAGCAGTAACCCTTTTCTCCTTTAAGGCGGTTAACACCGCAGTTTCGTGGACAAAGGGCACAATTCTCTAGCATTCGGTAAGCGCTCTCAATTTTTTCCGGAAACAGACCCTCTCTGAAAGTCCGGAAATAAGCTGGTTCAAAATTCCTCTGTGACATTTTCATCAGAGATTATAGCAACTTAGCTGTGGAATTAAAAACTTGAATTTGCTGCAGACAACATATATAAAATCAAAGTTGAAGATGATGCGAGACAGCAGAAAAGATTTTTTTCTTGAACCTCGAATGGAGGAAGTTCCTTTCCTGATTCATGGATTTGGAACAGGAAGATGGAAAGATAGTGATTTTAAAAGAAGACCAGAGTGGAAGGATTTTCAGCTCGTATTTCTCAACCAAGTTCATTCCGATATCATTCGGATTATTGATACGGTTCCCCAGGAAAAGATAAGAGGAGATGCTATGATCACGGACCTTCCTTTCCTGCTTCTCTTCATAAAAACCGCCGATTGTCTCCCGGTTCTTGTTGCAGATAGACTCCGGAAGGTTATCGCTGCTGTCCACTGCGGATGGAAGGGGACTTCGAAAAGGATTCTCCAACGGGTCATCCAGAGAATGAAAGAACGCTACGGCTGCCGCTCTTCTTCGCTTCTGGTCGTGATGGGTCCTTGTATTGGGCATGAATGCTATGAGGTCGGGGAGGATGTCTTCCAGATTTTTAAGGAAGAAAATCATTCGAGAGAATTTTTTCGCCCTCATCCTTTACGGAGAGAAAAGTACTTTTTAGATTTAAAGGGAGCGAATCTTTCTCAGGTAGTCAGCCTCGGGGTTGAAGAGAAAAATGTATTTTCAACAGACATCTGCACTCATTGTGATGAAAATTTTCCTTCATTCCGGCGGGATAAAAATAAGGCCGGGAGAATGCTAAGCTTTATCGGCATGTCTTTATAGTTGCTTTTTAATATATTTTTTTTTATCCTGTAACCTGGAATGGCAAAAACATATTCAGAAATCTTGATCCCGGAACTCCCTTTGTATAAACAAGGAAAGGTTCGTGATATCTATGACGTAGAAGGAAAACTCCTTATTGTTGCTTCGGACCGTATCTCTGCTTTTGATCATATTCTGCCTTCTCTTATTCCTGATAAAGGAAAAATATTAACTCAGCTTTCTAAGTTTTGGTTTGATTACACTTCCCTTGTTTGTCCTAATCATCTGTTTACTGCTGAGACAGAGGAATTTCCTCCTGTTCTCCGTAAATACAGAGAAGTCCTGGAAAAGAGGTCCATGCTTGTAAAGAAGACAGAAGTGATCCCGGTGGAGTGCGTGGTTCGAGGTTATCTTGCCGGATCAGGCTGGAAAGAATATAAGGCCACAGGGAAAACAAGCGGTGTCAAACTCCCCGACGGCATGAAACAGGGCGATAGGCTGGAGCAAGCAATTTTTACCCCTTCCACAAAGGCTGAAGAAGGGCATGATCAAAATATTTCTTTTAAAGAGATGCAAAAGTTGGTGAAACCTGAACTTGCCCAACAGATTAAAAAAGTAAGCCTGGAACTTTACCAGAAAGCTTCCCTTCATGCTCTTTCAAAGGAAATCATTATTGCTGACACAAAGTTCGAATTTGGCCTTCTTGACAATGAATTGGTCCTTGTTGATGAAATCTTTACTCCTGATTCTTCTCGATTCTGGCCGCTGACAACCTATTCTCCAGGCCAATCTCAGCCCAGCTTGGATAAACAGTTTGTTCGGGATTATCTGGAGAGCACGGACTGGGATAAGGAATCTCCACCTCCGTCTTTGCCTCCATCTATTATCGATCAGACATCAAAAATGTACTTTGAAATATACCGCCTCCTAACAGGGAAAGACGAATTATAATGCCGGGGCAAGTTGATTTACACATCCATTCTAATAAAAGCAGCGATGGAGATTTTTCTCCTTTTCATATTTGCCGCATGGCAGAAGAACATGGTCTAAGAGCCATTTCTATTACCGACCATGATACCGTGGCTGCTTACCCCGAAGCTTTGCGGTTCGGTGAAGAAATGGATGTTGAAGTCATCCCCGGTATTGAACTCACCACTCTTTTCGATAAACGAGAGTTTCATGTTCTCCTTCCTTTTGTAAACTGGAAGAGCAAAATTTTAGCAGACCTCATTTCAAGGGCTTCAAAAGGAAGAATAATAGAGGCAAAAGGACGTGTCCGAAAGCTTCGAGAGTTGGGCTTTGACATTAAATGGAAAGAAGTTGCCAAAATGTCAAAATCCGCTCTTCCTTTGGGCGTTACGATCGCGAAGCTTCTGCTGAATAAGGCTGAAAAAACAAAAATTCCTTCCCTGGAAAAATATTTTAGCGAAGAGAACCGGCCTTTTGCTCCTTACCGGTTTTATGAAGATTATTTCGTGGAAGGAAAACCAGCGTGGGTTCCCAAACAAAATCTGGATTTACTTGAAGCTCTCAGGTCAGCTCCCCGGATTGAAGCGGTTCCAGTGCTTGCTCATCCTGGAGCATATTTTCAGAGGACATCTAAAGAAGATCTCATGATTTTAAAAGAAAATGGGCTTGAGGGGATAGAGGTCTATACTTCGTACCATGATCCTTCTCAGACAGAATTATACAGCAAAATTGCCAAGGAGCTGGATCTTGTTGCCACAGCAGGCTCTGATTTTCATGGAAGAATTAAGCCCCATATTCCTTTCGGTTTTATCAAGGAGGGTGAATACACGATGGTGGAGGAATTGAGGAGGAGAAGATAAATTGAACTGGATCGATGTCATTCTACTTCTTATTTTGTCTGTTACTGTTTTCCTTGGAATAGTTAAAGGATTTGTGAAACAGATCTTCGGCCTTCTTGCGGTGATAATTGGATTGATTTTAGCTCTTAATTGTTATTCCCAGGTATCCTGGCTGTATCGCCGGCTGGTCACTCACGAGGTTTTAGCTCATTTCCTGGGATTTCTAACCGTTTTTTTTGCCGTACTGTCTTCAGGGTGGATTGTTTCCCGTCTGCTTTCTAAATTAGTGAAGGGCCCCTTAAAACTCCTCGATAAGGTTCTGGGAGGAGCTCTTGGTCTCCTCAAAGGGATTCTCATTTGTGGCGTCATTGTTTTTGCTCTTTTGGTTTTTCCCATAGACAAGAGGGCATTAAAGGGATCTCAAATCTCCCCTGTTTGCCTGAAGCTGACCAGAACCATCGTCAGCCTTATCCCGAAGGAGCTTAAAGAGAAATTCAAAGAAGCTTACAAGGAAATCACAAAAAGGGTGGGAAAAGATGGAAAAAGAATTTGAAAAACTCAACATCCATCAAAAATTGGAGATTATAATTGATGAAATGGTGGAAAAAGAATTGCGTTTAAAGGATGTGTTGAAAGAATTCGAGAAAATATACATCGAGACAGCAGGGAAGAAATACAATAGAAATATGACCAGAATGGCCAAAGCTCTTGGAATTCACCGAAACACGCTCCAGAACCGCGCCAAAACTTTAAAAATAAAAAAAATCTAGCACTCTCACATGTAGAGTGCTAGATTTTTCACCTTTTTCTTGACAAAAGGGGGAAATTGAAGTATGTTAGCACTCCTTAATCAATCCTGCTAATAATAACTAACCATAGGAGGTTCAAATGAAGGTGATACCTTTACATGACAGGGTTCTTCTAAAGAGAGTAGAAGAAAAAGAAACCAAGAAAGGCGGAATTATCATTCCTGATACCGCAAAGGAAAAGCCTCTTGAAGCAGAGGTAATCGAAGTGGGAAAAGGTCGGGTGGCGGAAGATGGAAAGGTTCTTCCACTAGAGGTTAAGAAGGGTGATAAAGTCCTGATAGGAAAATTCAGCGGAACTGAAGTGACTGTCGGTGATGTCGAACATGTGATTGTTCGTGAAGAAGAAATTTTGGCCAAAATTACCTAATTTAGTAAAAAGGAGAAAAAAATGGCAAAACAAATAACACTCGGCGAAGATGCCAGACAGGCATTATTAAGAGGCGTTAATACTTTAAGCAATCTGGTCAAGGAGACCTTGGGCCCCAGGGGAAGAAATGTTATCCTGGATAAGAAGTTCGGCTCTCCGACCAGTACCAAAGATGGTGTAACAGTGGCCAAGGAAGTCGAACTCAAAGAGCCACTGGAGAACATGGGTGCCCAGCTTGTTAAAGAAGTTGCTTCCAAAACTTCAGATGTAGCTGGAGATGGAACCACCACAGCCACAATACTCGCTCAGAGTATCTTTTCTGAAGGATTGAAGTATGTGACTGCTGGTGCCAATCCTAATTTGATTAAGAAAGGAATCGAGAAGGCTGTAGAGGAAGTAGTCAAAGAGCTAAAGAAAGTAAGCCGCGAAGTGAGCGGTGAAATGATTGCTCAGGTTGGTGCGATTTCATCCAATAATGATGAATCGGTAGGAAAGATCATTGCCCAAGCGATGGATAAGGTCGGAAAAGACGGTGTGATCACAGTAGAAGAGGCTAAAGGCCTGGAGACAAACATGGAAGTTGTAGAGGGAATGCAGTTTGACCGCGGCTATCTTTCTCCCTATTTCATCACCGATCCAGACAGGATGGAATGTGTCTTAGAGTCCCCACTTATGCTTCTCCATGAGAAGAAAATAAGCAACTTGAGAGAGCTTCTTCCTCTTCTTGAGAATGTAGCCAAAATGGGGAATCCTTTGTTGGTCATTTCCGAGGAAGTCGAGGGTGAAGCCCTGGCCACGCTGGTTGTCAATAAGCTCAAAGGCACTTTTCAGTGCGCGGCTGTGAAAGCTCCCGGATTCGGTGACAGAAGAAAAGCCATGCTGGAGGATATTGCCGTTCTCACCGGAGGAAAAGTCATCACCGAGGACATCGGTGTGAAGCTTGAAAACGTTGGTGTTGATTGGCTGGGTCAAGCCAAAAAGGTTGTCATCGATAAAGACAACACCACTATTGTAGAAGGGAATGGAAAACAGGAAGATGTTAAGGCTCGGATCAAACAGATCAGAACCCAGATTGAGGATACGACTTCTGATTATGATGTAGAAAAACTCCAGGAAAGACTGGCTAAGATGGTAGGTGGAGTTGCCCTGATAAAAGTCGGTGCTGCCACCGAGACTGAGCTCAAAGAGAAAAAAGCAAGAGTCGAAGATGCCATGCATGCCACCAAGGCCGCGGTTGAGGAAGGTATTGTCCCCGGAGGAGGAATTGCTCTTTTAAGATGTCTAAAAGAACTCGATAAAATAAAAATGGAAAGTGATATGCAGATTGGAGTCAACATTATCAAGAGAGCTCTGGAAGAACCTGTCCGTCAAATTGCTAACAACGCAGGTCATGAAGGCTCCATAGTGGTTGAGAAAGTGAAAGAGATGGAGCAGGAGATGGGATTCAATGCTCTCACAGAGAAATATGAAAACCTGATCAAAGTCGGTGTCCTCGATCCCACGAAAGTTGTCAGGATTGCCCTCCAGAACGCTGCAAGCATCGCTGGATTGCTCTTAACCACAGAAGGATTGGTTACGGATCTTCCTGAAGAAGATAAAGGACCCAAATACCCCCCTCCGCCAGGCCCTGAGATGTACTAAAGAAAGAGAGAAGAAAGAGAGGGACGTTCCCCTAAGTACCATTTAGGGAACGTCCCTTTTTAATCCCTTTTTACATTCTGTATTATTGGGGTTGGTTCTTGAATTTTGACACGACTCTTTAAACTGGACGAAGTCAAATCACCATAAGTCAAGATTCAAGAACCGGCCTTTTTTTATTTCCCCTATCTTTTTTTCTCCTGTAGTTTTATGGTATATAAACAGAGTGTTCAAATTTTTCGACCGCTACGTAATCAAAGAATTAATCCCTCCATTTCTTATAGGACTCCTCATCTACACTTTTGTCCTTTTGATGAACGAGATTCTCCGCCTTTCTGAAGTGTTCATAACCAGGGGAGTGTCTTTTATTGTGGTAGTCAATTTTTTCATCTACCTCATTCCTTCCATTCTGGCCTTCACAATACCTATGGCCGTCCTGATGGGAGTCCTGGGAGGCTTGAGCCGGCTTTCGTCTGATTCGGAAATCATGGCCTTTAAAACATTAGGGATCAGCTATAAAAGGCTTCTCCGGCCGGTGCTGCTTTTTGCTCTATGTGGATGGCTGGTTACTTCTTATTTGGCCCTGTATCTTGCTCCCCGCTCCAACTACAAGGTCATCCAGCTCCTCTCACAATCCGTCTTATCTAAGGTTCAATTTAGAATTCACCCCAGAGAATTTAACGAATCCGTTCCCGATACGGTCATTTTTATCCAGGATATCGATCAGGGAGGAGAGTGGGAAAATGTTTTTGTGTATTTCTCCGACCCTCCAGAAGAACCTAAGGCCATTTCAGCAAAAAGAGGGAGACTAAATTTCTATCCTGAAATGAGAAGAGCCACCATCGAGCTTTTTGATGGATTCTCTCATTCCTATCTTCTATCGGAGCCAGATAAATATGAAGTGACTTCTTTTGAGCGCTTTGAAGAAGAAATCAATGTGGAGAACCTTTTCTCTGACATCTCTCAAAAGAAACGGGTAAGAGAAAAAGATATCGAAGAGTTGCTCGGGGATATAAAGATTATCAACCAAGATTTAGTAGACCTTGAGAAAGAGAAAGATGAATCACAGGAGAAAGTTTCTTCCTATTCGCGAAGATTGAAGGACCATGTGTCTTATTGGGTGGAGATTCACAAAAAATTTGCCCTCCCTTTCGTCTGTTTGATTTTTGGAATTTTGGGTCTTCCGTTAGGGGCTTCAACCAAGAAAGGAGGGCGAACCAGCGGATTTACAATTAGCCTGGCAATAATTTTATTTTACTATATTCTCATCTCAACAGGGGAAGAGATGGCCATGGACAGGAAAATCTCTCCCTGGCTCGGGATGTGGGGGCCAAATATTTTGCTTCTTCTGATCGGATTATTCCTCTTTATAAAATCTGTAAGGGAGACCCCGCTTTTTCCTCGTTTTTTCCGCTTTTCCAAAAAAAAGAATGAAATGGCCCCCTCTCCAAAAAAAACGACGTTATCCAAGAACTGGCCTCACCTTTCCCTTCGCTTTCCTAATATTCTGGATCGCTACATCATTAGAAAATATTCAGCCATTTTTTTGCTTGTCTTTTTCAGCTTGCTTTTAGTTTTTGTGATCGTCACATTTTTTGAGGGGATCGATAATATTTATGAAAAGGATAAGCCTCTTCTCCTTCTCTTTGAGTTCCTTCGTTATAGAATCCCGGAGTTTATCAATTTAACTCTTCCTATCACTGCCTTGACCGCAACCCTTTTATGCCTGGGTCTTTTGACTAAATATAATGAGATTACAGCGATGAAGGCCTGCGGCATAAGCCTTTACCGCATTATTATCCCGGTGCTTTTTATGGGAGTTCTGGTGAGTCTTTTTTCCTTTTACCTTCAGGAGAATATTTTGCCTTATGCCAACAAGAAAGCAGAAAAGATCTGGGGCGAGATCACTGACCGTCCTCCGCGGAGTTACAGCTACTTGGACCGTCGCTGGGTTTTGAGTAAAGAAAAAAATAGAATTTACCATTATAACTATTTTGATCCACAAAAATATGTCTTCAGCCGGCTTACGATCTATGATATTGATCCGTCTACATGGTCTTTTAAAAGAAGGATCTATGCTGAAAAGGGAAATTTGGGTGATGGCCAGCTTTCCCTGGAGAATTGCTGGTTCCGGGACTTTGTCGATGGACAACTCGTAAAGTTCGAACGGAAAGACAAAATGGAACTCCGGGATGTGGAAGAGAGAGAGTATTTCTTGAAAGAATGGGAAGTGCCTGAGCAGCTGAGTTATGGAGAACTCAAGGATTATATAGAAGACATTGAAGAGAAAGGCTTTGAGACGGTAAGGTTCAAGATCGATCTAGCTCTTAAGCTGTCTTTTCCTCTGTCCTGCTTAATCATGACTCTCATAGGGAGTCCATTTGCTTTTTCTAGGGGCAGGAGTGGGACCCTGGTCGGAA
>DAOUYU010000148.1 GCA_030673995.1 Candidatus Aminicenantota bacterium | reverse complement strand
CATGCTTAACCAGAACACAAGAGAGAAAGCCACGATGATAGTTCTTTTTTGTGCTTTTTTTTGATACATGATACTCATGAAATCCGTTTTTTTTAGATCAGGGATGGAAATCATCGTAGATGATCTGATATTCTTTGGGCTTAGCAAGTTTCAGTTCTTCTTTGGCAATTTTTTCAACCTTTTCGAGAGAGAGCAGGTGCGATTTTTTTGCTTCCAGTATTTCAATTTTCTTAATTAAAGAATTTATTCTCTTTTCCAGCTCACCTGTTTCATACCCGACCCTGATGGATTCCATTTGATGCCAGATGTAAAAAGTGAGAATGGAGATAACAAGAATTGTGAAAAGAAAGCCGAGCAGTATTTCCTTTTTGCTGAATTTTTTTCTTACCATCTAGATTTTCTCGCCGGCCCTGAGTTTGGCCGACCTTGATCTGAAATTTGTGGCAATTTCCTCTTCTGAGGGGATAACCGGCTTTTTTGTTAAAATTTTAAATTCAGGATGAGAATTCTTCGGCACAGCAAGGGCAGAAAAGGTGTGCTTGATTATTCTATCCTCTAAAGAATGAAAGGAGATGGCAGTGATGCGTGCTTTTTTCGGAATTTTTTGAAAAATCCTCTCTAAAAATCCGGAAAGGCTCTTCAACTCCTGGTTGACTTCGATCCTTATTGCCTGAAAGAGCTTTGCAGCAGGGTGAATCTTTCCTTTTTGAGGTCTCCAGCGGCAGACCTGCTCGGCAATACGGCGAAGCTGGACTGTGGTTTCTATTTTTTCCGATTTTCTTCTTGAGCAAATTTCTCTGGCGAGCCTCCTTGCCTGTTTGAGTTCTCCGTATTCATGAAAAATATGAGCGAGTTTGTGTTCTGAATATTTATTGATTATTCTATGTGCTGTCGTCCTGTTCCTGAGGTCCATCCTCATGTCGAGAGGCCCCTCTTTACTAAAACTAAATCCCCGTTCCGGGGAATCGAGTTGAAAAGAGGAAATTCCCAGGTCAAGCAGGATTCCCCTGGTCTGAGAGAAATCTATTTTAAGGTCGGGGAGATACCTGAAGTCCGAGAGGTAAAGTTCCACCCGGTCTGCATACGGTTTGAGCTTCTCTTTTGCTTTAAGGAGAGACGTTTCATCAATGTCAAAACCGATGAGAAGAGCCTTGGGGTTTCTTTTAACTATTTCGAAAGCATGGCCTCCAAGTCCGATCGTACAGTCCACATAAACTCCTTCCCGCATAATGTCCATGTAATTCATAACTTCTTCTATAAGAACTGGAATGTGGCCGTTGGTGCTCATTCGGTTTTTCCATGAGGTAAAAGGTCTGCTATGCTTTCAAAATCTTCGTTTGTCAGAGGCTTTTTCTCGAGTGTTTCATCGAGCTTATCCCTATTCCAAACTTCCAGATGATTGGAGAGGCCGATGACCTCGACTTCGCTTTCGAGATTTGCCATTTCTCTTAAAGTCTGATTGACCAGGATGCGCCCCCTGGCGTCAATTTCGTATTGATTTCCTTTCCTGTTAACGCGTATCATGAACTTTCTAACTGAAGGTTTGAGATGAATAGCGCCCTCATTGGATATGCCTGTGAGCTCTTCCCAAACTGAAAGAGGATAAATCTGAACGGATTCATCAATCAGGGAAGTAATGAATACAGATTTTCCATATTCTTCTTCTATAGCGAGGCGAAATTTTTCAGGAATTTTTATCCGCCCGCTCTTATCGAACTTTACTGTATAGCTTCCTATTAGAATATTTCCCATTTTTTCCCGTTTTGTCCCGTTTTTCTATGAATATAGGGGAGAATGGCACCAATGTCAAGCAATAATTAGGGAAAAAAATCATTTATTTTTTTTATATTCTATATATTGTGCGAGAAGAAAAAAAACTACTATATCCAGATGCAGCGACATGTTAATAAAAAAGGGGACAGTGATAAAAAAGGGGACAGTGATAAAAAAGGGGACAGTGATAAAAAAGGGGACAGTGATAAAAAAGGGGACAGGCTACTTTTTCTTTTAGAGGAAAAAGTTGCCTGTCCCCTTTTTTATCTATCTTTATTCTTTACTGTGCGATTTCAGGAGCTCTTTAGCAGAAGAATAATCTTTATTCGGGACGAGGATTCTTATCTCACCCAGGCCGTCAACTGAAAAGGGGTGGACAGATTGAACCACATTGCCCCTGAGGAGGCATGTAATTCCGTTACTTTTGAGAAAACTCTTGATCACTTCAGATTCTGCGGGTCCCCAGACTCTGCAGACCTCTTTTAGACTCAGATCATCAACCTCTTTTGTGTTTTTTCCTTTAGTTTTGCGCATCGTGTTTTTCGCACTCCAGTTTTCTTTGCTTGAAATAATCAGCCAGGATTTTTTGATGGTCAAAGGCAAGAGGGAAATGGAGCTCTTCTTTTGTGAATATGCTGATTTCTTTCGCGTCATCCTGAGCTTTCGGTCTTCCCCGGGCTGTGGCCACATAGATCGTTGAAATTGTATGCTGGCGGGGATCACGTTTTGGGTCTGAATAGGTAAACATTTGCCTTTTGAGCTGGATGTCGAGGGATGTTTCTTCCTTAGCCTCTCGAACAGCGGCTTCTTCCAGCGATTCACCATAGTCGACAAATCCTCCTGGTATGGCCCAGCCGTAAGGAGGATTCTTCCTCTTTATGAGCACAATTCCCTGCTGCCCGTCTTCCCTCTCGATTTCGATGATAATGTCTACAGTAGGAACCGGATTCCTGTATTTTTTCATGATGTTTCGCGGTGAATTCCTGTAGCCTGAATTCTTATTGTAATCGGACAGCTAAGGAAACGGATCAGAAAAAAAAAGGGGACAGTCCCCTTTTTTTTCTTCGTTGCAGCCCATTTTCGGAAGTTCACTACAACAGCAATCTCGACTCGTGAATAATCCAGGTTAGTCGCGGAGCTGGAATTTCTTGTCCAGCTTTTTCATCTTTTCTACTATACCTCCGTATTCGAGCTCATTGTAGGGAAGCATCGCTGGCCCTGAGAATCCCTGCTGTCTTATGGATGTAGCTTTCTCGGATATCTTTGCTCTGATATGATCCCAGTAGGGGTGGTCGAAGACATCGGCAGGTTCTGTAAGCTTTCCATCTTTTACACAAAAAGCTGCTCCGGTTACAAGTGGCGGACCGTCAAAAAAGGAAATGGCTTCGTTCAGCTTGCAGGGCATGAGGGGCCCGTTATGGCTGCCTCTCATAAAGCCGGCCACAAAATGTCCGATTTGAAAAGGAGCCAGTACCTCTCCGGTCGCCGGAAATTCTCCCTGAACCCTGACCAGGGCCACAGGATCGTCCTTTCCGGTGTATTTTCCGGCAATATTGTGCAGGCGGGTTGTGGAGACGGATGCAGCTTGATTTCCCGTGTTCCGGGAGAAGATGCTCTCGATAACGTATTTTTCATTGTCCCTGAGTAAAGCAGCGATATCGTAGATTTCTTCAGGAGCGTTTAAGTCAATGACTTTGTCCTTTTCCGTATATCCAACATCGATAATCCGGAATGTAAATCCATCACTCATCTTGGGGCTTAAGATAAGTCCGGCACAGTACATGGGATCCAAAAACCCAAGGTAAAAAGGAAGGTTGTAAGCACCCGGGTCAGTTTTATCAGCGGCAAAAAAGACAAATGGCTCGTTTGGCCTTTCTTCAAATTCCATTTCTGCAACAGCAGGACCCATTCCTTTTATGTTTCCGGAGAAAGCGTCTTTCAGCAAGTCCTGTCCTGCTCCATAGAGACCCTGTTTTTTGGCGACCTCTGTCCCGGCCAAAAAAGCGTCCCAGGCCATTTTATGTATTTTTTCATCTGAGACGCCTCTTTCATGAGTGCATAAGATGGCAATATCGTCTCCGGTATGACTCAAGTAAGAATCGATTAAAAGTGCTTTGCCATTCTCCTTGACGAAATTCTTGACTTCATCAACAAGTGCCTGACTCGGCTTGATATGACCGCCGATGCTCCCGATATCAGCTTTTAAGACACTAAGGGTTATTTTCATAAAGACCTCCTTGAGAATATGAGTCTAACTGACCTACCAATTCTAATGATATCAGTGCTAAAATGTCAACTTTACACCAATAATAAATATTTGTACCTTAGTGATTTGCCTGAATTATTCACGAGTCGAGGTTGCTGCAGATGCAAGGCGTCGGCCCATGAAGCTGTGGTAGTCCACCGCGAATGGGTCGCAACACAGCAGATGCAGTGAGATCGGCTCGCCCGGAGGGTAAAAAATGCCGATAGAAGAAAAAGGAACAAAAAAAAAGGCGATTCCTTTGATATACTGAAAAAGCAAAAGAAGGTGCTCATTACATAAATATTGATTAATAGTATCGGCAGTTTTTATGGTGCGCCACGATGCGCTTAGTGATCGGAGGTGAAAGTCCTCAAGGTTAAGCGGTGCCCACCGCAGCCGAGATCGAGTCTTGGGCACATGAAGGTAACGA
>DAOUYU010000077.1 GCA_030673995.1 Candidatus Aminicenantota bacterium | reverse complement strand
AAAGATTCTTAGCGAATTCGATAAGAAACAGAAAGAGCTTATACATATTCTTCATAAAGCACAGGAAAAATACGGTTTTATTCCACCCCGGGTAATTTCTGATATAGCCTGTCATCTAAAAATTTCTGAAAGTGAAATCTTTGGAGTTCTCACATTTTACAAGGCTTTTGCCCTTGAGCCAAAAGGCAAATACCAGATTACCGTTTGCTTGGGAACTGCTTGTCATGTAAGAGGAGGACCTCAGATTGTGGATGAGTTGGAGCGCAAGCTTAATATGAAAGCTGGTCAAACAACCCCTGACAAAAAGTTTTCTCTAGAAACAGTAAACTGCCTTGGTTGCTGTGCCATAGGCCCTGTTGTTATGGTCAATGGGAAATATTATTCCCACGTGACTATAAAGAAAATCGATACTATTCTCAAGGACTGTGAGGAATCCGATTAGATTATTATGGAAAAAATAATTCATCCAAAACAGTTGATTGAATGGAAACAAAAATCTCTCTCTCAGCGTCTCGTCTTTAAGAAAATAATTGTTGTTTCTTCAGGAACCTGCGGTCAAGCAAGCGGCTCCCTTCAGATTATTGAGGCATTGGACCGTGAACTTGAAAAAAGGAATCTCAAAAAGACGATAAGAATTGAGATATCAGGCTGTCACGGGTTTTGTGAGCTGGAACCTAACATTATTATTTATCCTGAAGGAGTCTTTTATAAGAAGCTCAAACCAAAAGATATTCCGAAGATTCTGGATGAGACGATTCTTAAGGATAAGATAATTCCATCCTTGATTTACGATGAGCCAAGGACTGGTCATAAAGTCAGCAATCAAAAGGAAATTCCCTTTTATCAAAAGCAAATGCGGCTTCTCACCGAGAAAAATTTCAGAATCAATCCTACAAATATCCAAGATTACATTGTGTTGGATGGATACCAGGCTTTGGCTAAAGTTCTTTTCAATATGACCTCTAAAGAAGTCATAGATGAAGTTGAAGCTTCTGGATTAAGAGGAAGAGGAGGAGCGGGCTTTCCTACAGGGAAAAAATGGGAAATTTGTCGCCGGGTCAGTTCTGATGTGAAATACATCATATGCAATGCAGACGAAGGGGATCCCGGAGCCTACATGGATCGAAGTCTATTGGAAGGTAATCCTCATAGTGTGATAGAGGGTATGATTATCGGAGCCTATGCCATTGGTGCTTCGGAAGGATATATCTATGTACGGATGGAATATCCCCTTGCTGTCAGGCATGTAACCATCGCTGTAGAACAAGCAAAAAAAGTTGGTTTGCTGGGTAATTCTGTTCTTGGCTCCGAGTTCAAGTTTGATATTCATGTCGTTCAAGGAGCAGGCGCCTTTGTTTCAGGAGAAGAGACATCTTTGATGGCTTCCATTGAAGGCAGGCGAGCTTTCCCAAGACAAAGACCTCCCTTCCCTGCTCAGGAGGGATTGTGGGGGAAGCCCACCAACATCAATAACGTTGAGACCTGGGCCAATGTTCCCCTGATATTAAATAAGGGAGCGGATTGGTATTCTCAGATTGGCACAAAAAAGAGCAAAGGAACAAAAATATTCTCACTGGTAGGAAAGATAAACAACACGGGTTTGGTGGAAGTACCTTTGGGCATTACTTTAAAAGAAATTATCTATGATATTGGAGGCGGCATAAAAGATAATAAAAAATTCAAAGCGGTTCAAACTGGAGGCCCTTCTGGAGGGTGTATTCCGGCAGATATGCTTGATTTACCCGTTGACTATGACACTCTGACAAAAGCCGGATCAATCATGGGCTCCGGCGGCATGATTGTCATGGATGAGGATACATGTATGGTAGATGTCGCCCGGTATTTTCTGAATTTTACTCAAGAGGAGTCATGCGGCAAGTGCGTTCCCTGCCGTGTTGGTACCAGACAGTTGGCAGACATCTTGACCCGTATCACTCAGGGCAATGGAGAAGAGGGGGATATAAAGAAATTAGAAGATCTGAGTAGGACCGTAAAGGCAGGTTCTCTCTGCGGGTTTGGACAGACAGCACCCAATCCAGTTCTTACAACCATCCGCTACTTCAGGGATGAGTACGAAGCCCACATCAAGGAGAAAAGCTGTCCCGCCTTGTTCTGTAAGGATTTGATTGTTTACTACATTGAGCCGAAAAAGTGTGTGGGCTGCCTTTTGTGTTTGAAAAAGTGCCCGGTTAAGGCAATAAGCGGTGAGAGAAAAAAGGTTCATGTGATTGACCAGGAGTTGTGCATTAAGTGTGGAGCATGTCTTGAGGTCTGTCCTCCAAAAGTCGGAGCTGTTTCCAAGTACACAGGTAAGAAAAGAGATAGGATTCTCAAAAAATCTTCTGTAGAAAGAGCTGAGAAATGAAAATTGTCATAGACGGACAAGAGATTCATTGTGAAGGTGAACAAACAATATTAGAAGTTGCCCGCGAGAAGAGTATATATATCCCTTCTCTTTGTGATCATCTCCGCTTAACTCCCTTCTCCGGATGTCGGCTTTGTATTGTTGAGATCATAGGGAGAAAGGGTTATTCGCCTTCCTGCAGTACTTATGTCGAAGAAGGCATGGAAGTGAAGACAAAGACTCGCGGCCTTCAAAAATTGAGAAGGGAGATTTTGGAGCTTATCCTTTCTGAGCATCCGAATGCCTGCCTTATCTGCAGTGAGAAAGACAATTGTGATGAATATAAATCGACCATTCGGAAAGTTGGGGAAACAACAGGTTGTGTCCTTTGCCCGAACAACGGTCGCTGTGAACTTCAAGAAGTCGTCGAAGCCTTAAAAATTGATAAGGTCAGATTTCCTTCTGTTTACAGAAATTTTGAGGTCAAGAAAGGGGACCCTTTCTTCGACCGCAATTACAACCTCTGTATCCTCTGCTCGAGGTGTGTGAGGGTGTGTCATGAAGTGAGAGGAGCATCAACAGTTTCCTTCGTCTTTAGAGGCTCTGAAACTGTTGTCGGAACAATCCTTGATAAGACCCTCCTTGATTCGGGCTGTCAGTTCTGTGGGGCTTGTGTGGATGTCTGTCCTACAGGAGCTTTGACGGAGAGGGCCCTGAAGTATGAAACATTGCCGGATAAAGAAACAACGACAATCTGTCCGCTTTGCAGTATGGGCTGTGAGCTCGAGATAAAGCTTAAGGACGGGAGAATATTAAGCTCTCGACCCTCAGGAACCGGTGCAGTCAATCAGGGGCAGGCCTGTGTTAAGGGGCGGTTCCTGATAAAAGATCTTGTTTACAGTCCGAAAAGAATCCATAAACCTTTGATCAGGGTGAACAAAGAGCTAGAAGAGGTCGGTTGGGAAGAAGCTTTGGGCTTTGTTGCTCAAAGATTGAAAAAATTCAAGGGAAAGGACATTGGACTGATTTCTTCTCCTCAAGCTTCTTGTGAGGAGAGTTTCCTCTTCCGGAAATTTGCTCGTGAAGCGTTAAAAACGGAAAACATAGATAGCCCGGCTCATTTTTCTCCCTTAGCCACCTATATGGAAATGGCTCGAGTTAATGGCCTTAAGCCGGATTTAAACTTTAGAATCAAGGATATTTCTGAGGCGAAAGTTCTTTTTCTCGTTGGATCGGAAATTGCTGTTTCCCATCCTATGATCTGGCTTGAGGTATTAAAGGCCGTAAGGGCGGGTGCGAAGCTCATTGTTGCCAGTTCCATTGAGTCTTTCCTCAATCGGTATTCCTCGCTCTACTTCCAGATAAAGCCCGGTTCTGAATTCTATTTATTCAGTTTCCTCTGCAAAGCTTTTCTTGAGAAGGAACAGGCAGAAGACATTTCAAAGAGTGATAGTTTCGAGCCGTTCAAAAAATCTCTTGAAAAACTTCACTCCTCTCAGGTTTTCGAGTTTACAGGTGTCAGGGAAGAAGACTTGAAAGATGCCACTGAGTTCCTTTTCAGAGAGGAATCTTCAATATTTCTTTTCGGCTCTGGTATGACTCAATCGCCATTCGGCAGCCAGAGCGTATCTGCTCTTTGGAATTTGGCCTCTCTGGCCGGGGCCAGGCTTTTTCCTCTTGGCCTGGAGAATAACTTGAGAGGCGAGTTCGAGATTGGAGAGAAATTTTCAAGAAAAGGTTTGACTTTTGATCAAATCATTGGGGCCGCCTCTTCAGGGGAGATAAAAGCCCTTTACCTGGCAGGTCCTGTCCCGGAGTTTAAGAAAGCCAAAATGGAGTTTATGGTTCTTCAGGACAGCTTTAGAAGCGAGAATATAAAGATGGCTGATGCTGTTTTACCGGCTGCAACTTTTGCAGAAACCGACGGAACTTTCATTAACAATGAGGGAAGAATTCAAAAGTTTGGGAGAGTTGTCAAACCCGTGGGGGAGGCAAAACCGGATTGGTGGATAATCTCCCGGTTAGCTCAAAAGTTGGGGAAGAAAGGTTTTGATTTTAGGACACCTTCGGGAATCATGGAAGAGATGAAAAAGGCCAGTCCCTCCTTTTTAAATGTCTCATATCCGGAACAACAAAAAGATAAAGCAGCTTTTATTGGGCAAGAGGAAAATAAAGAAAAGAAATTTCTCCCCTTAACATTCGGTCGGTTTTTAGTGGAAACCAGCAAGACATATCCTTTTCTCTTGTGTGTTGATTATAATCTGGATTTTTATAGAAATCTTTCCCTGAGTCAGGAAATCAGAGGTTTAAAAATACTCAGGGATTCCAGGTGGATTAAGATGAACTCTAAAGATGCAGAAAGATTAAAGTTGAAGGAAGGGGAAACCGTTGTGGTCGAATCTCTCTCAGGAAAAATCAATGGTGTCGTAAAGATTTCAGGATTAATCCCCAGAGGGATGGCAGAAGCAAGCCTGCTCTGGAATGAGGAGGCAGATTTTTCAGTTTTTAATCTTTTTTCTCCCACGCCTCAAGGAGTTCATTTTTCGAATGTATTACCCGTGAAGATAAAAAGAGGAAAGTAATGGCAAAGATCTTACGAAGAGAACGCCTGGTTCCCAACATCCATCTTCTTGAAGTCCATGCCCCGGAGATAGCATGCAAATGCCAGCCCGGTCAGTTTGTTATTATCATGCCCGACGAGAGAGGAGAGAGGATCCCACTGACGATTGCGGATTGGGATAAGAAAAAAGGCTCTATCACTTCAATTTTTATGGTCGTCGGCACCTCTACTCATAAGCTTTCTCTTCTTAATACCGGAGATGAGGTTCCTGTGTTTGTCGGTCCTTTAGGTATGCCATCTAAGGTAGAAAAATACGGGACGGTCCTTTGTACGGGAGGTTGTTTTGGCATCGCAGCTATTTATCCTGTGGCCCGGGCTTTGAAAGAGGCTGGAAATAAGATTATCACCCTCTTGGATGCAAAAGCCAGTTATCTTCTCTACTGGGAGGATAAATTGAAGGCTGTGAGCGATAAATTTTTCGTGGCTTCTCGTGACAGCTACTATAACTGTAAGGATTATATCCCCCATGTGATCAGCAATGTGATAAAAGAAGAAAAGAAAATTGACCGTGTGATCTCGATCGGCTGCACCTACCTGATATACACCTGTTCAGAGGCAACCAGATCTCTCGGGATAAAGACCATAGTCAGTCTTAATCCCATCATGGTTGACGGGACGGGGATGTGCGGAGCCTGCCGGGTCACAGTGGATGGCAAGACAAAATTTGCCTGTGTGGATGGACCTGATTTTGACGGTCATCTTGTAGACTGGGAGGAGCTTTTCTCCAGGAGAAAAGCATATTTTGAGGATGAAATCCAGTCTTTAAACTTCTGGGAGAAGAAGACTTTTCCATAAAGAATAAGGATAATTGAAAGAGAAAAATGGCTGAAAAAAAAGAAATGCCTCAGGAGCTCAAAGAGAGACTCAAAGCAGAATTCAACCTGGAATGGCGGAAAAAGCTGCGCAAGTCTATTCCCATTAAGGAAAGAATGAAGATTTCCCGGCAGAAAATGCCGGAGAGAGAGGCAGAAGAACGGAACAAGGATTTTTATGAGGTTAATCTGGGAATAAAAGCCAAGGCAGCCATGAAGGAAGCACAGAGATGTCTGGATTGTGCCAATCCAAAATGTGTGATGGGATGCCCTGTGGGAATTGATATTCCCGCGTTCATAAAACTTATTGAGATCGGTGATTTCCCCGGAAGTATTCAAAAAATGAAAGAGACGAACAGTCTGCCTGCCATTTGCGGCCGTGTGTGTCCTCAGGAAACTCAGTGTGAGGCTGTCTGCAACCTGAAAAAGGCGACAGGAGTTCCGGTGGCGATCGGAAATCTGGAGAGATTTATTGCAGACTATGAAAAGCTAAAAGGAGAAGTGTATATTCCTCCAATCCTGCCGCCAACAGGGAAAAAAGTGGCCATTATCGGAGCCGGGCCTGCCGGTTTGACAGTGGCCGGTGACCTGGTTAAACAAGGCCATAAGATCACGATTTACGAAGCCCTCCATTTAGCAGGAGGAGTTCTGGTTTATGGCATTCCGGAATTCAGGCTTCCTAAGAGTATTCTTCAGGCAGAGGTGGAATATCTTGAAAAATTGGGCGTGGAGTTGAAGTTAAATTTTGTGGTTGGTTTAACAGCAACTCTTGATGATTTAAAGAACGAAGGATATGACGCGTTTTTCATAGGAACAGGAGCGGGCTTACCGAATTTCATGAGGATTCCCGGAGAAAACCTGATCGGCATATATTCAGCCAATGAATATTTGACTCGGGTCAACCTGATGCGGGCCTATGATTTTCCTGAATATGATACACCTGTCTACCTGGGGAAAAAAGCGGCGGTGCTTGGCGGGGGAAATGTAGCCATGGACTCGGTCCGCATAGCCCAAAGGCTCGGTGCGGAATCGGCAACAATTGTTTACCGTCGCTCCAGGGTAGAAATGCCTGCAAGAGTCGAAGAAGTCCATCATGCAGAAGAAGAAGGCATCAAGTTTCACTTCCTCACAACTCCGACAAAGTTCATCGGGGATGAAAATGGCCGGGTCAAGGCCATGGAATGTTTGAGGATGGAGCTTGGCGAGCCTGATTCCTCCGGTCGGCGGCGGCCGGTTCCCATTGAAGGCTCTGAGTTTATCATGGAGGTTGACCTGGTTGTGGTGGCGATAGGGAATAGCCCCAATCCTTTGATCCCGAAGACCACTCCTCAACTCACAGTAGGGAAATGGGGAAATGTTGAAGTCGACTGGGACACTATGGCGACAAATATAGAAGGAGTTTATGCAGGAGGCGATATCATTCGAGGTGGAGCCACGGTTATTTTGGCCATGGGTGATGCCCGTGTTGCTGCAAGAGAGATTGATAAATACCTGAAAAAGACAAAAAGAAAAACACGAACCACAAAGAAAGAAAAGAAGTAAGGATTTGACTGACTAGTGCCTAACCTGGATAAACAACAATCAGATCTGTTTCCGGCCGAAAAGGGTCACATCGGCACGGATGAATCAGGGAAGGGAGACTATTTCGGTCCCCTGGTAGTCGCGGGTGTTTTTGTCCCTGATGAGCAACAGAAAGTTCTCGCCGAACTGGGGGTGAAAGACAGCAAAAGATTCTCTGATAATCGTGTCAGAGAGTTAGCCGTTCTCTTGAAAAAAGGATACAAGCATTCGGTGGTCGTTATCGGACCGGAAAAATATAATGAGCTTTACTCAAAGCTCAGAAACCTGAACAAACTCCTTGCCTGGGCACCTTCCCGGGCCATCGAGAACATACTGGAGGAGGTGCATTGCTCTTCTGCCCTAACCGACCAGTTTGGAGATAAGTCCTATGTTCTCAATGCGTTAATGAAAAGGGGGAAGAATATCGAGCTGATCCAGAAGCCGAAAGCGGAGGAGGACATGGCTGTCGCCGCGGCTTCGATTCTTGCTCGAGCCGAGTTCTTAAAAAGGCTCTATTTTCTTTCTCAAGACATGGGAATGGACCTTCCCAAGGGGGCATCTCGACTGGTTGACGAAGCTGGCTTGAGACTCGTCAAACTCAGTGGAGTCCAGGCTCTTGATAAAGCTGCCAAGAAGCATTTTAAAATAACAGGGCGGATCCTGGCCTGTTTAAAATAAGCTGGACAATTAA
>DAOUYU010000069.1 GCA_030673995.1 Candidatus Aminicenantota bacterium | reverse complement strand
AGCATACTCGGAGAAGGAGGAAGCGCCAGCTTTTCACCCTTGAAATATGCGAGAGTGAGCCCCGCCATGACAACGACCACAAAGAGTACGGCGATCATGACCCAGCGTTTTTTTAGTGCTGTCCATGTTCTGCTTAACATGATAGTCTTTTTTATTGGAATCGCTCTCTCTATAGTGGTTATTCCATCTTCTATTCTTTTCAATTCAGAAAGGATTTCCTTTACACTCTGATATCTCTTTTCCCTGTCTTCCTTCATACATTTTAGGATCATACGGCTTAGATCCTCAGGAATCTCTGCGTTGAGTTCTCTGGGATCTCGAGGCACACTGCTCTTTCGCTTGATGAGCAGGTTAAAAGGTGTTTCTCCATTAAAAGGCAGCTGTCCGGTGACCATCTCATAGAGCATGACTCCAAAAGAATAGATATCCGAGCGATTGTCTACCTGTTTCCCTTCGGCCTGCTCAGGAGACATATACTCGGGTGTTCCGATTATCACTCCATCATTAATGATATCCTCTGTATCAAGTGAGCGGGCTATCCCAAAATCCATTACCCGCACATTTCCTTCTCTATCGATTATAACGTTGCTGGATTTCAAATCACGATGTAAAATACCTAGCCTGTGAGCCTCAGACAATCCTTCACACACCTGCTTGGAAATACGAATGGCCGTTCCTATGCCTAAACGCTTTGTCATTCTAATCATGCTCTTTAAATCTTCACCGGGCACATATTCCATGGAAATAAAATATGTGCCTCCGTCTTCATCAAGGTCATACATATGGCAGATATTTTTGTGAGTGATCTTGCGGGAGAATTTCAATTCATTCCGGAATCGCTCAATGGTCTTTTTGTCATAGGCAATTTCAGGAGTTAAGATCTTTAAAGTCACTTCTTCCTTAATCTTTTGATCGAAAACTCTGAAGACCCTGCCCATCCCGCCATTGCCCAGTTCTTCGATAACTTCATATCTCCCTGCAACGATGCTCCCTCTGTAAAAATTATTTACATCCGTGGGGAAAGTCTTGGTCGGAGATAAATAGATTTCTTCTGAACAGGAAAGTGATGTGGCGCACTTGTTGCAAAAGCGGCTTTCGTCAGAATTATCAAATTTGCAGCTTGGGCATATCATGACAAGAGTCCTTTTCTCCTATCGTTCATAGATCGATCTGCAGTTATATTGATCAAAATGTGATCTCCACTTATATATACGTTTCACGGTTATATTTGGTTGCTTTGTTCAGTATTGCCCACAATAAATCCAGTAATCTACATAATGGTAAAAAATAATATCAGGATAAATAAAACAAGTAACATAAGCCAAAGCGCTTTCATTCCGGCCTCCAATACCTAACCCAAAAACTTATGGTAACTCTCTCTTCATTCAACTGCCACGCAATAAATGTGCCAAAAAAAGTGCATGAGATAATGTCCAATCCTGAGGCTTTTTTCTGTCCTCTATACATGACAAACGCAGAGTACATAGATAGATTTCTTTTCTTAATTGACCTCAATTTTTTCCTGTGATATAAGCAGGAGAGGAAATGAATTGATTAAAATTAAGCGACAAATGGAAAGAAAATTTACAATCCAAAAAAGGGAATTCCAATTTCTCTATTAAGAGAAGGGTAAGGTCACATATGGATTTGAAAAAAATTCTTCCCGCAATTATCGTATTTCTGACTGCTTTTTTAATTCCTTTTCTTCTTTCCAAGCTAAAAAAGAAGGGAGACAAGAAGCCTAAAGAATTTTCCCATAGCCTTCTTGAAATAGGAGTAGAGTTTGTTGAATTAGATGAGGGTAGTGAACAGGCAAAATTCAGGAGAAAGCTCTCTTTAGGCCTAAAATCTGAAGGTATCTTTGCATTAAAGAAAAGTAACATTGATGTTATCAATGTTATCAGTGCCTCCAGCCAATACGGAGTCAATTATTTCATCGAGTATCTGGTGAAAAGCACCTTCGGTATAAGAGAAAAACCTTTAAGAAAAACAAAGATGGTGATGAAGAAAAGGTCTCTTTTCGGGGGAGAGGTGGTGGATGTCATATGGAAAGGAGACCAGTATCTGGCCCAAAAGCTCAACCTGGATTACGACCTTAAGCACAAGTTTATGCAAGCTGATATAAATACATTCAAAGGCGGCATATTGATAATACCTGAGCCAAAACATGGGTACATCCGGATAAAGACGAATTTTAATCTTCCTTCTGCTGAAATGTTCTATGCGATCGATACTTTAGCAGGTCATATGAGATATGGAATTTAGATAAGGGAACGCTCTTTTTTATGTAATGGCCATGCTTCACCCGTAGTGACAATAAGCGGAAAGGGCGGTGAATCGTTTGCTTACCCAAGAAGAGACTCTTCAATTTCTCGAAAAAGCACTCAAGGGGCCAAAGCCGGGCCTGAAAGCTCAACTGACAATGGTGACCAATCCCAGACCCGGCAATAAAATGATTAAGGAAGTCGAAGGTTCGTGTATCAAAGCTGGAGTTCTTGTTCTCCTGTATCCGTGTAAGGGGTGCCTGTATCTGGTTTTAACCCGCAGGACAGCTCGAATGGCTTCTCACCAGGCTCAGATTTCCTTCCCGGGAGGCCGCCAGGAGGAGGGGGAAAGCTTTGAACAGGCTGCTTTAAGGGAAGCCGAAGAAGAGCTGAGAATACTCCCGGAGTCAATCAGGGTTCTGGGCGGATTGACACCCCTTTATATTCCTCCGAGCAATTACTGCATATATCCGGCAGTTGCTGCTGCACACGAGCGGCCTGATTTTCGGCCGTCAAAGCATGAAGTGGCTGAAGTGATTGAAGTTCCCTTGGACCACTTGCTCGAACCAAAAAATACCTTGAGAGAAGTGTGGACTATTCAGGGTGCTGAAGTCGAAGTCCCTTTTTATTTTTTCGAGAGGCATAAGATTTGGGGTGCCACGGCAATGGTATTGGCAGAACTGACTGAAATACTAAAAAGGCGATAAAAAAATTAATCCCGGTCAGGATACTTTATCTAAGTTTCTTCAAGTTTCATCCCCATGGTATTGATTATACATTTTTGGCTCATCTCCAAATTAGTTGAAAAAATGAATGCTTTTTTTTAAAAATGTCATTCCTGTTTTTTGTCATTCCCGCGGAAGCAGACTTTTTAATAGGGAGTTTATTTTACAATAAGGCAAATAAGGGGACGGGCCGCAGCAACTTATTGATAACAGTGATAATAGCCCAATAAATGTTGTGATTTTTGGACTTAAACAGGATTTCGAGGGCCAAAATCCCATTTTAAGCTGTTACAGGATAAGAATAAGAAATCATATTTCTTAAAGGCTCTTTTTGCCCATAAATTTGGCCTCTAAGGCCATAATTTAAGTGTGTATTTTCCATAATTATATTAAATTCAGCAGACTAGCGAGGCCCGTCCCCTATCTAACCTATCTAACCTATCTATATCTAATCTTCCCCTATCTAATCTTATCTAATCTAAAATTTATATAGATAAATGAAAAGAGCTGTGGCAAAATAATAAAGTTAATTTACCTAAATTATTGAAGTTACAAAAAGGAGAATGAACATGCAACGCAGGATTATAATTGCATTGGTGGTGGTTCTGATCTGCATAGGCGGTACAGCCTTATATTTGAAGTTCGGCACCTCAGGTTCCAAGGAGAACCTTTCTTCAGAGTTAAAGGACAATCCTTCTACAGATGCCAAGGACAATCCTTCTACGGATGCCGCGGGTAATCCTTCTGAAGATTCCAAGGTGGACCTTTCTGCGGATTTGGCGGCTTTTACACTCGCTCCCCAGAAAAAAGAGATAACGATCCGTAATATGACCGGTGTGCCTGTTACATACATCCTTAAGCCGCTCGGTTCCGATAGAAATTCGGTGGAAAAAACTCTCGCGCCACAAGATATCGACCGCCTTTCTGGTGGGATTGAAATGGCCATTGTCTTCCACCGAAATGGAAGGGAAACATTATACTGGCTCGACACAGGGAAACCGTACACATTCCGCTACGATGAAAACGATGAATTGGAACTTTACGATGGTTCCCATGGAAGGCAGGATACAGAGGATCTGGCGCCCTTTGTACCGACTCCGATGATTATTGTCGAGAAGATGCTCGAAATGGCCAAGGTGGATAAGAACGATATTGTATTCGATCTCGGCTGTGGCGACGGCCGGATCGTGATCACGGCGGCAAAAAAGCATGGCGCACACGGGGTTGGTATCGACATCGATCCTCAACGGATAGAGGAATCTACGGCAGACGCCAGAGAGGCTGGCGTTGAGCATCTTGTCGAATTTCGACTTGAGGATGCTATGAAGGCCGATATTTCAAAAGCAACGGTTGTCACCCTGTATCTGTTGACAAAATCCAACGAACTGCTGCGCCCCGAACTGGAGAAAAAACTCAAAGCAGGCGTGTATGTTGTCTCTCACAATTACAGCATCCCAGGCTGGGAACATAAGGAGATCGACTTTTTTTCGATCCTGGATGTACAAGGCGAGGAACACTACATTTACCTCTACCAGAAGTAGGGAGGTGCTTCCTTTGCAGAAAAAAAACATTAAGAGTCCAGGCGAAAAGTCATTCTGCAGGTTCTGGCTTTTAAAAAAGCTTGTTAGCCTGATATAAATAAATCAAGCAAAGAGGAGATCAATGGAGATTCAGGATGTACATTCCACTAAATCCAGCACGACTAAAAAATGGCTTATAGGCTGCGGCATTGGGTGTGGTGTGGTGATCGTTGTACTAGTCATTCTCGGAACAGCAGGCTATTTCTTTATCAAAGACATCGTAAAGGATTTTAAAGAGACTGAGACCCTAATGGATACCTTGACAGAACGTTATGGAAAGACCAGGGAATTTTGCCCTGATCCTGAAGGCGCTATCAGGCCGGCACGAATAGAGATCTTTCTGGCGGTCCGGAGTTCCATGGTCCCTGCTATGGAGGAGATGGAAAGATCTATAAATATTCTCTCAGAAATGGAACAGACAGACCGAGACAAAGAAGAACCGTCCCCGAATCTTTTTGCAAAGATAAAAACAGGACTCAGTTTTGCAACACAAATAGCAGAATTCTACAGAAGCCGAAATCAAGCTCTTCTTGATAACGACATGGGAATGGGGGAGTACTACTATATCTATGTGATGTCCTACTATTCCTTGCTCAGCAAGTCACCTACAGACGGCCCTCCCTTTAGAGTTCAGGATCAGGCGGATGGAGGAAGAATCATATCTATGAGGAGACGCCGTGAAACTCAGGAAGATCGGATGGACGTTATGCTCAGGAGGGTACACCGTCAGATTTTTCCCATGCTTCAAAACCAGTACAAAAGGTTAACAGAAGGGGATGTCTCCAGAGCCAAAGAGAAGTGGCGAACGGTCCTCGCTGCAGAGATCGAGGCTATGGAATCTGACCGCTACCGGCTGCCATGGGAGGACGGGCTGCCTGATATTCTGAAAACGTCACTGGAGCCTTACCGAAGCCGTCTGGAGTCGAGTTATAGTGCTATGCTCAATATCTTTGAAGTGACCACAGAGCAGAGATAAGAAAATTAATAGGGACTGGCTCATTTTGTCATTCCTGCCTTTTTGTCATTCCCGCGAAAGCGGGAATCTAGGTAAAAAAGGGGACAGTCCCCAATTAATTCAAAAATATCAACCTTTTCCATTATTTTTACTTCTATCACAATTGAATCAATATTTTTTTTAAAAAAATATAACCTTTTCTCTTATTTTACGTCTTATTAAATTAAAGAATGTAAAATGAAAAGAAAGCTGATGAATTGCTTTATTATCTTATTCGGGATATTAATATTTGTAGCCTCGTCATTGGCTGACACGCTTGCTAAGCCTGATGATGGGAACAGTCCGGATGTTCTCAATCCTCAATTCGCTCCGAATCCCCCTAAGATCGATGGGAAGCTCGATGATGAAATCTGGGGGCTACACTCCCTCAGTAAAGATTTTATCACCTATAATCCGCTCTATGGCGAAATCCTCCCACAAAAAACGGTAGTTTGGCTGGCCTATGACAATAAAAACCTTTATTTTGCCTTCAAATGTTATGATACAGAACCAGAGAAAATCAAAACCTCTATCACAAGGAGGGATAATATTTTTTCCGACGATTGGGTGGGACTGTCTCTTGACGCATTAGGCAACAAACAGATGGCCTATGATCTTTTCTGCAATCCAAATGGCATCCAGGGAGATATCCTGAACTCAGCGGTGAGTGGAGAAGCCATCTCGCCGGACTTTGTCTGGGAGAGTGCAGGACAGATAACGGATGAAGGCTACCAGGTTGAGATATGTATTCCCCTTAGAAGCATCCGGTTTAAAAGCGGTAAAGAGGTCAAGATGGGAATCCTCTTCTGGAGGAGAATCAGCCGTTTAGGTATGAGCGGTTCCTGGCCCGACTTAAAGCCGGGACATGGCCTATTTAACATCCATACAACCGTGGTCTTTAAAGACCTCAAGAGTCCGCTTAACCTGGAAATACTCCCGAACGTGACTTTTGGGAGAAATAACGAAAGAAACAGTCCTCAGGAATGGGGCAAAAGCGACACCTTCCAGGGTATCGGCATTGGATTTAAATACGGAATCACATCCTCCATTACGGCTGATATTACAGTAAATCCTGACTTCAGTCAGGTGGAAAGTGATGTCTTTCAGGTAGAAGTCAATCGCAGGTATCCTATATTCTACAGTGAAAAGCGCCCTTTCTTCATGGAAGGAACAGATATTTTCGATTTTTTTACCATAGGCCATGGCTATTTCAACACGCCTGTTCACACACGCCGGATTGTTGATCCCTTATGGGGTGCTAAATTGACTGGAACAGTGGGAAAAACAGCCATAGGTGTACTTTCAGCAAGCGATGAATGGCCTGGCTTAGCATGGGATTCAGGAGAAAATCCTTACTTGGGGAAGAAAGCTTTCTTCACGATTGCAAGAGGGAAGCACAGCATTAAAGGAGACAACTACATCGGCGCTCTCTACAGCGGCAGGGAATTTTCAGGCGGATTCAACCGGGTGGCCGGAGTAGACCTCAGTTACAGATTCTTCAAGAAACATCAGGTGCAGGCGTCCTTCCTCCAGTCCTTTTCCAGAGAGTCAGAAGAGGAATCTTCGACAGGCAGTCAGGACTACAATCTTACATATTCTTACTTCACTAAAGCCCTAGGAATAGCGGCAGCCTATGAGCACATCGGAAAAGACTTCCGGATGAATTCGGCTTTCTTGACGCGGACAGGCATCGATGAAGCATGGGTATGGTTCAGTCCCAGTTTTTATCCGAATCCTGAAAAGATATCCTGGCTAAAAAGAATCAATCCGCAGCTCACTTACCAATATCTCCATGACAACAATACCAATATGAATGATGATTTCTTCAGAATAGCTGTGGATTTCAGCTTTACAAAACAGGGGCAATTAGGAATAAATTACATCCAAAGGACTGAGAGCTGGAATGGCCAGGCATTTCATATCTCTGAATTTAATATCGGCGGCGGTATTCAGATCACAAAGTGGCTTCGCTTAGGGAGCGGATTCACACTGGGGGAACAGATCTATTATCCGGCTGATCCTCCTTTTAAAGGGGAAGGTTATCAGGTGAATTTTAGCTTTACTCTTCAACCTAACAGTAAACTCAGCCAGTACTTCAGTTTTTATCGCACCGATTTAAAAAGAGATAATGAAAGTATCTATGACGTAAACATCATCTACTCCCGCATCACCTATCAGTTCAACAAATACCTTTTTATCCGTGCCCTCATCCAGTACGACAGCTTCCAGAAAAGGATGCTCACAGACTTTTTGGCTTCATTCACTTTTATTCCTGGAACAGTCCTTCACATGGGATACGGCGGCCTGTACGAAAAGAGGAGATGGCAGGAAAACGATTGGGTTTATGGCGAGGGTGACATGTTCAACACGAGGCGCAGCTTTTTCTTCAAAGCCAGCTATCTATGGCGATTTTAGCTCCATAATTTCCCTTCTCAGGTCATAAAGGGGGTCAACTCTTTATTTATGGCAAACCTTTTAACGTTTAACTCTACCCGATGATTCGTTAATATTGCCTAATATTGCCAATGATAAAGATTTGACCCCCTTTTTAATTCCTGTTTTACAAAATGTCATTCCTGCGGAAGCAGGAATCCAGGCTTGTTCCCGCTGAAGCGGGAAACCAGAAATACAAAAGACTCTTATCTAGATATCTCTGGATTCCCGCCTTCGCGGGAATGACGAAACGGATCAAGGAAAACAGCTAAATTAAGGATAACAGCTCAATTATAGTCTCTTATATTATTTTTGGCTCCTATCCCATTTGTGTTAACTTTTCGGCAGTTGATCCTTATTTTTTTTATTTAGAAAAAATTTCAAAATAGGACTATCCCTATTTCTCTCCTTTTTTTAATAGTGAAAAAAATTATGATAAACGGTAAAATATACATATGCCTCATCTGATCCTGCAGCAGAAAGATATCCG
>DAOUYU010000114.1 GCA_030673995.1 Candidatus Aminicenantota bacterium | reverse complement strand
AGGTAAAGAACTCCGGGTTTCAGCTCCCGGGAGAATCGTTCTCTTTGGGGAACATCAGGACTATTTCGGTTTGCCCATTATCTCTGCTGCAATAAACTTGAGAATTTCCATAAGCGGAAAGAAAAGAAAAGACAAGATATTCAAGATCAATCTCCCGGATATTGAAGAGACCGAAGAATTTAGCCTAAAAAAAGAACTGAAATACACAAAAGAAAGAGATTACATAAAAAGCACCATCAATGTTCTCAGAAGAAAAGGTGTAAACTTTCATGCGGGATGGGACTGCCTCATTCAAGGAACCATCCCCATAAACTCAGGCACTGCAAGCTCATCCGCTCTCGTCGTGGCCTGGATAAAATTCCTGCTGGAAGCTTACGGAGATAAAAGAGCCAGAATGGAGGAAAAGATTGCGGAGCTGGCCTTCCTCTCGGAAGTGGCAGAATTCAAAGAGCCTGGAGGCAAGATGGATCACTATACTGCTTCCCTGGGAGGCATACTCTCCGTCCATTTCGGTGACAAGTTGAACGTCAGCAAGCTAAAAAATCCGCTCAAAGAATTTGTTCTTGCCGATTCTCTTCTGAGAAAAGATACAACCGGCACCCTTGGCTTTATTAAAAGTCACGTCCTTCAGGGAGTAGCCAGCCTCCAAAAAAAGATAAAAGGCTTTACCCTGAAAAGCCCTCTTACGCAGGAAGTGGAGAATGAGATTGAAAATCTTTCTCCTGAAGTGAAAAGGCTGCTAAAGGGCACACTTCTGACGCGAGATTTAACAGCTGAAGGGGAAGCCCTCTTCGAATCAAATGCTTTTGATCATGTTCGGTTCGGCCAGCTTCTTTACCGGCAACAGGAAGTTCTAAGAGACTATCTTCATATATCCCATCCAAAAATCAACAAGATGATAGAGGCATCCCTTAAGGCCGGAGCCCTGGGAGCCAAGATAAACGGCTCAGGAGAAGGCGGGTGCATTTTTGCCTATGCCCCGGAAAAGACAGAAGAAGTTGCCAAAGCCCTGGAGAAAGAAGGGACAAAACCGCATATCGTTCGTGTCGACGAGGGAGCCAAAGCCACAACGACGAAATAGACTGAGCTGGAGGAAAAATGATAAATGCAATCCAGATTCGAAAGGGAATGATAATAAAAGTCGAAAGTGGAATATACAAGGTGCTCGAGTCTACACATATCACTCCCGGTAAAGGCCAGGCTCTGATGCAGACCAAACTTCGCAGCCTCAAAGACCAAACCCTTCTAGACTACAGATTTCGCTCAAAGGATAAGGTCGAGAAGGCCTTCCTGGAAAAGATCGAAATGGAATATCTTTACCAGAGCGGAGACGAATATATCTTCATGAACCTTGAAAACTACGAACAGATCAAACTGTCTTCGGATATAATCGGTGATGGAGTCAATTATCTCATCCCCAACGTTGTCTTCTCTGTACAAATGCACGAAGGCAGGCCTGTTGGGATCGAGCCTCCTCTGACGATCAATTTAAAAGTGGTTAAAACAGAGCCCTTCCTCAAGGGCGCCACACAGTCGGCCAGCAATAAGCCGGCTGTTCTTGAAACGGGTATATCCATTACCGTTCCTCAGTTCATAAAAGAAGGGGATATCGTCCGTATTGATACGAGAGATGACAAATATCTGGATAGGATTAAAACATAAACATAGGAGCAGGCAGGAAAGAAGGACTTTCCCCCTTTTTGCCCCTGGTTCATCACGTTTTTGAGTACCTAGAAGTGTGAACGTTGTAGATTTTAAGTTTGAAATATGCAGGTAAATATCTATTTTTATAACGTCATTCCCGCGAAAGCGGGAATCCAGGGCTATCAACATATACGTCAATACAGATCAAGGCAACGTAAACCTTTTTTATATTTCTGGATTCCCGCTTTCGCGGGAATGACAAAAGACTTGAACCAATACTATATACATCAACTCAGGTAGTCAAAAACGTGATGAGCCTTGCCCCTTTTTCCAGTCTGGCCAGTGCAGCTTAAAAAGTCTGCCTGTGCACTCCTATGTTGCCGCGGCTGTCTTTAATCTTGACAGTAATAAGATTATCGGACTTAGGGGGCAATGTCACAGTCACCTTGAAACTTTCCTGCTTTGAATCACAGATTCCATCCTCTGGAAAGATGCTCCGCCATTCATCGGGCCGGATGAGGTATTTAACCTCCTTGATATAAGAGAGGGAATCCTCTACCTGAAAAGTCACTGCGAGCTTATTCTTATTTCTTACAGCCTTGAAATTTCTCACAACCGGAAGAGAACGATCAATGACCAAGGAACGGCTTACTCTTTCAGATCTCAACTCCATCCCCTGAGGATTAGATGCCGTATCAGAAACCATGACTTTTACAGAATAATTTCCGTCTGGAAAGGAAAGAGTATCAAAAGCATAGATTGTATCTTCCCATCCTTCTTTTAAAACCCGCCATTGACCCTCATTATCCTTTTTAATGTAGATTGAAAAGAGCATGTCGTCGCCATTCTTATCAGTTGCATCCCAGGTTATCGTTTGGAATCCTTTTCTTTCAACTTTCTTTGGCACAAACAAAGCCGTGGTTTTGTCCCCTTTTGCCTTCTCGGAAAGATCCACATCCATTCCCCAGATGACTTCCTGCTGTCCTGGAGGCTTCAAATAAACGACATTGGCCGGAAGCAATGTCAGTGTAGTGATCGCCGGGGCAACATTCTTCTGAAGATAAAACAGGGACACTTCTCGAAGAAGAGGAGACGTTTTACCAAATTGATTTTTTAACATAGCCCTGAACTGAAGGTACCGGGCTTTAGGGCTTAAAATCTGCTCCCCTTCCCCTTTCCGATAAGGGGGAGACCAATCACTCCAGGTCCTGTTAGGGTCGGCAGAATTTCCGCTTCGTGTCTGAAACTGAATGGTGCTCCCCTGGAGAACCTCCGCTACCCATTCAATTCTTCCCCATGATGAAATGGTTTTGGCGTCCATAACCCGGCTCAAGTACTCCCCGTTTAACATCTGTTCAGGATAGAGAATACTTAAACCGGAAGGATTATTGGAGAGTATATAAATTTTTGAATCAAAGGGAAGAAGATAATAAATCTGTTCAGAGCTTTTCTGGGCGAGAAGAGATATCTTTCCATCTCCGTCCACAGTATACATTCTCCCCTTGTTTCCCGTACCAAAAACAAGCGTTTTCTCCTCCTCATTCCAGAGCAGGCTGTAAATCAATTCATCGCTGGAATGCCAGAGCCTTTTCGCCATTCCCTCCCGGTCAATTCTATAAAGGGCACCGGGCTGCTTTTTGATTGAGGTGAGGGCATCCTCTGGTCCCACTGAAGAAGGAGCTACGGCAACGGTGACCTCACTTACTCTTTCTATAGAAACCGGAGTGTCTTCCATCCTCGGTCGGATCACGGTTCCACCGGCTGCAGCAAAAATATTCCCCTTATCATCCAGAGCGATATCTCTTATCTCCTCATAAGGAGACTCGAATAAAACAGATGCCTTTTTCCCTTTAGGTATTCGATAGAGGAGCCCTTTCCCGCCGCTGCCAGCAATAAGGTCTTCGTTGCTGTCCCTTGTGAGACAAAGAATATGATTCTCCTCCACTTTCAGGATGAGCTGTCCTTCTCCCTGCGGGGTAATTTCATAAATGCCCCCGTTCTCACCGACTGCTGCCAATAAAACGTCTCCTTTGATAAACATTATATCCCAGATATATTTTTCTCGGGGATTAAAGAAAACCTTTCCATCGTTTTTACCCGTTATTTTGTATATCTTTCCGTTAGGAGAGGTACCAGCATAGAGATTTCCCCTTCTATCCTGTGCAAGGCAGTAAATATCCATTTCAGGCACCTGGAAGTAAAGCTCCGGCTCTGCATTCTTACTCATTCTAAATATTTTACCGCTATGTCCTGTTCCCAAATAGGCAATGTCTTCCTGTGTAACAAGCAGAGACAGGTAAAATTCCTCTGCAGGCCCATTTATTCCCTCTTGCTTAGGAGAAAGGGAAAGAATCCCGCCATAGGAAACTGAGATTCCGTTAAACTTTCCCTTCAAAAAGTCATCTTTCGTTCGTATTTCCCATTTTTGCGGAACAACTCCCTGCAGAGCCTGTGCCAAAAAGACAGTAGCAAAAAAAACCGGAATCCATACTCTTTTCATTCCCTTTTTCTCCTATTTCTTTATTTTAACGGGAATCACAACCCCACCTCTAAACACATAAGGTATGGCTAACTGATATTCACTCAGAGTTGATTTATCGAGTTTTGTAGGAGCAGAAACTGCAGCACGGGGAGAGGAAAACATCGATTTCATCGTGGGAGGTAAATTTGGCAATTCTTCGCCCTTCAGGAAGAGGCCGGGCTTGGATGCTAAAATCTTAAAATAAATGCGGTTATTTTTCCTGAGATTGCCCAGGATCCTGATGAGCTGGTTTAAACTCCGGGGAACAAAAGCCGTTACTCTGTACTGATTTCTCTCTATCTCATTCATCGAAGCAGCATCGCCAATCACCAGCTGAAACTCTGAGCCTGGCGGGAGGTTGGGGGCAATAATGCCGGCTTCACGGAGAACGCTTTCCCCTCCGAAGGTCCGGTAATAAACTTTTATCTGAATACTCTCTCCAGGCGAAGCTTCATACTTGTCCAGCCAGACTTTCTCCAGGTATGAGAACTTAGCCTCTTCAGAAGCACGAATGCCCAGGTCAATACGATGGATACCCAAATCTTTGAACTCGTTATTGGTCAGGAAATAAACAACTGCCGCCAGAAGATTCGAAAGGTTAATGGCAGCATTATCAAAACTCCCGGAAAAAAGGTCTTCAAGATGAACGCTTCTGCCGTTTTCCAGGTAAACATCTCCCCCCAGCTCGAGAGAAAGGTTTCCTAGAGCTCTCCTCTCAGAGGATATAATGCTCGCAAGAGAAAGATTGACAAGTGCGGGACTTAAAATTTTATCGTTGGCTATTTGTATTTTGAAATTTTTTACCTCACCCTGAGGATCCACCATCATAACGTTAATCGGTATATATTTGGGTATCTTTCCCAGCTCCCCCAATAATCCCGATGAGCGATCCTGTGTAAACGTTCCGACCAGGTTATCAGAGGCAGAAAGTTTGAACGAACCGGAAAGGCTCGGAATTACGGTTATCACACTGGCCCTAGCCATGGCATAATCAACCGCGCCTAAATTATACAGCGGATGACCAAAAGCCAGGACCGTGTTACCGTCAATATAGGTCGTTGTTCCCACAGCAGATAGATCCAAATCTCCCTTGACCAGTTGAACGGCCACTGGGTCTCCCTCACGAAGAGTGAGTTCAGGAGGTGAAATTTCATTCACTGACTGACTCAAAGAACCACCTTGAACAGGATTAAATCCTATCCTCGAAAAAAACGACTTCGCGCTCCCGAAGACCTGTGAAGAAAAACCTCTGAAGACAAGAGGGATATTTAAAGGGATGAGGGCTCGACCTTCGGAGGAAAAAGAGGGCCTGGAAAGGAAAAATTCTTTGTTTAACTCAAAAATCTCTTCCAGGCTCAGTTGTTTTTTTAAAGGAATTCGGGGAGAAAAGGAGGACTTCGGCGGTTTTTCCTTTGAAATAGCCAGCATCTCTTCAATGGGAGTGATTCCTGCAATGGCTTCCTTGACAAAAGTTCCAAAGCTGTAAGCGACAGCTCCTATGAGCTTGCCACCCACATAAACCGGGCTTCCGCTCATACCCTGGATAACGCCGGCATTATCCAGTATATCATTCTTGAGCTTCGCCAGAATGATGTTTCTTTTGGGACCGACGTTATGAAGGATACCTAGAATTTCAAA
>DAOUYU010000127.1 GCA_030673995.1 Candidatus Aminicenantota bacterium | reverse complement strand
CTCCTTGAAGTTCCAAAGCCTGCTCAAGTTTCAGAATGTGCTCATTAATCATTCGCTGATAATCCTTGGCAGTATCCTGAATGGACTCTTCAGAAGCGGTCCTGACGAGTTTTTCAACCACCTCCTGGAGCATATAAAACTCAGCAGGCGGAAGCCAACGCTTTGACCCAAGTTCGGTTCGGATACATTCTAAAATTTCTCCATAGCCTGCGCCTGCATCGAGCAGACGCCCGGCTGCATAAAGAGATAAGGGAATTCCGTACTCATCAGTCACTCTGGAGGGCAACACCATAATACGCCGGTAGTGAGATAAAGCCTCCTTCTCTCGACCCGACTTAGCGAGGGCTCGTGCCAACAAGAGGCGAGCATAGCCTCTCTGAACGGGTTCTTGTGCTGTTTTTATGGACTGACGATACAACTGAACAGCCCGAAGAAAATCTTTCCTAGCAAATTCCTCTTTCTCAGCACTGCGAATCTTTCGGGCAAAGTCAGAGCTATTAAGGAGCCGGCGGAATTCTTCACTTTTCTGATTTTCTTCCCATGGGAGCAATAGTCGGTCTCCGTCCACCAGGCTTATTAACACAACCTCGTGATTCACGTAATCACGTTTGGCAGATAAGGGTCAAATGCTGCTGCTGAAGTTCTTGTCTCTCCAGATTTTATTGCAGAATACTGGGGGAGGCTTTTTGAATAATGGGTTGGACTTACGATATTAAGATACATGAGGGCCAATAGAATTAGAGGAAAGCTTTTTTACTGGCGGGATTATAGCGGGCGGGAAATCGACTGGATTCTTGAACAACCAGAGCAGATGGGTCCCTATTGAAGTAAAATGGGATGAAAACATAAAAACTTCTCACCTTATGCATCTCAATCACTTTATCAATACCTACTCGCAGAAGGCTAAAAAGAGAATTTTAGTCTTTTCAGGGAATAAAAGTATAAGGATTGACGAAAAAGTTTCTGCATATCCATTTGATAAATTTCTAGACGAGATTTTTTAATAGATTTCGTGAAAAATTGAAAATCAATTGATAATATGTTAATTAGACTTCAGGATGAGAAAAAAACAGATTTCCCAGGAAAAAAAACAATCTATTATCGAAGGAATAGCTTCTCGATTGAGAGAGCAAAAACATATTACTTTTGCCTATATTTTCGGTTCATTTGTCCAAGAGGAAAAATTCTCCGATATTGATATCTGTGTCTTTGTTAGCGAAAAAATAAGTCAAGAACCCTTGAATTATGAATTTGACTTGGAAGAAGAAATTCAGTCCTTTACTCATCTCCCTGTGGATGTCAGAATAATTAACCATGCTCCTCTATCCTTTGTTTACCATGTGATAAAAGAAGGGATTCTTATAGTAGATAAAGATGCTGGGAAAAGATCAGATTTTGAGGGAATGATTTTTAAGAAATATTTGGACTTTGCCTTTTTTCGGAGGCAATATTTGAAAGAGGTTCCAAATGCCCCAATTTGATCCAGATAGAATGTTAAAGCTCGTTTCTCAAATGCGAGAAGCTGTGGGACATCTTAAAAGACTTAAAGAATGTGAAAAAGCAGTTTTCACGAGCGATCCCGATAAAATAGGGAGCACAAAGTACAATTTTATAATTGCTATTGAAGTTGCGATCGATATGTGTAATCACATTATCTCTCGTAATGGTTACAGGGCGCCCGAAGATTATGCCGATGCTTTTGCTGTGCTTGGGGAGAACGGAGCTTTCGAAAAATCTTTTGTCGACAACTTAAAGGAGATGGCAAAGTTTAGAAATAGGTTGGTCCATATCTATTGGGAAATTGATGAGAATCAAATCTATGATATTTTACGTAATCGCTTAGGAGATTTTAAAGAATTCCTTGATCATCTCGCTAAGTTTCTAAACTGGTCTGACATATCTTAATTAAAAAAAGCAAGACTCCTCACCAACTTCACATCAACTTTTATGAACTTTCCATCTGTTGACTATTTCCGCAACTTGGATTTTTTCTTCTGCTTTGCTTCCGGCAGGAAGTTTTCCATCACCCAGACTTCAGCCTTGTACTGTCCAGCGAAAAAGGCAATACGTTTTCCGTCGGGATGGACACGTATATGGCGCATTCGGGCCATGGAAAGGCCAAGCTTCTGTGGTTTTCCACCATCCACAGAAATTCGCCACAGTTCGACCTGCTGGTTCCCCATGGATCCTCCTTTCCCAAATAGAATATAGCGCCCATCAGGTGTCCATGCACAAGGTTGGAATGCAAATGCTTCTTGTATATTTATTATTACCAGTTCACGCGGTTCGCTCCCTTTAACAGAAATAATTTTCAGGGTTGACGTTTGTGCCTTTTTGTCATTAGAGCTGAATGTCAAGAATTTTCCATCAGGGGAAAGTATCAGATTATAGATGTCTAATGAAGTGTGATAGATTTCTTTTTTCTGCTTGGTATGGAGGTTGTATTGGAAAATATAGGAAATATTTGTTTTAGCATCAACACGTCTGTAGCAAATCTCTTTTCCATCTGGAGATTGTACAAAGCCTGTTATAGCCTTCTTTTTTTCATTTTGAAATACAAGCGCAGTGTTACCAGTTTGTGTATTTATCTTGTATAAGCCTGGACGGTCTTTCATATCTATCCCGGTAACGATAATCGAGCGGCTATCAGGAGTCCAATAAAGTATCCTGCCAAAGTTTCTCAATTCAGGAACGAATTCCTTCTCTTTCCCTGATTCGAGGTTTTTAATACAGAGAACCTTAGAGCCAGGGCGTTCAGGTCCTGGAAGGCGCTTTGAAACGTAAGCTAAGCATTTCCCATCTGGCGACCAGTCAGGTGAAGTGTTAGAGCCTATAAAACGTTTGCTTGCTTTTGTGGGAGGAGAAAGGAGCTTTCCCTTTCCAATGTCGAGAGTGGCGATGTAGGCATCCACCATCTCTGTATCAAGACCGAAGTACAGGGAGCCTTTATGTGTAAATCCCATAAGCGAGATTTGCCCTATGTCTCTCCTGATTAATTCTGGCTCACCCTGAGGTTTTCCATGAGAGACTTGAATAGCCCAAACATCGGATTCTCCTGTGCGGTCGCTTAAAAAGAGAATCTTCTTTCCATCTGGCGTCCAGCCAAGCAAGGCATCATCTGCTGGGTGCTCAACGAGGGCTATTTCGTGTTTTCCATCAGTGGAAAGAATGAAGATGTCACGGTGTATAGATTCCTGTTGAAGAGGAAGGTCATAAGCAATATAGCTTCCATCAGGCGAGAAACCTGCCTTATAAGGATAGAATCTGCTGAATGATTTGAGAGTACGCATAGAGCCATCTTGTGTGGAGAGCAGCCCAATATAGATAGACCTATCCTTTTTACTGAAATACGTCAAAATGTATTTTCCGTCAGGCGACCAATCTAGAGGATGAGTGTATGGAACTTTATCATAGAGAATGCGATGTTTGGAATCTTTAAGTCCGTAAATACGCAAGTCGAAAATATCGCCCTTTTCTGTATACCAGTTGTAAGCTATTTTTTTGCTGTCAGGAGACCAGATGGAAAAGAGGGCAAAATCTGAGGATTTAACCCATGAACCCTTATTCGAAAGACGGTGGTTTTTTCCGGTGGCGAGGTTTCTTAAAGCAATATCTCCGGTGGTCCAGTCTACATAGGAGAGGTATCGACCGTCCGGAGAGACTTCACCAAGAACATCCACCTCAGGACCTGCCCATACTTTTCGGATCGTAAATTCTTTGTCGCCTTTTTCGACCAGAGCTTGGACTTTTAAGATAAGGTTCAGTTTTTCTTTAGCTATCCTGACTGCTTCTGCCTGCTCGGGAAAATCATCAACGACTTTTTGAAAGGCCTTTTGGGCATATTTTGTTTGTTTTAAACCTAATTTCTCATAGCAGAGACCGATATAGAGTTGAGATTTAGCGGCGTATTCTCTTTCATCTGGATATTTCTTGATGATTTCGCTAAAAAGCTTGATAGCTCCTTTGAGATCGCCCTTTGTTTCCATGGTGAATTTCGCCTTCTCAAAGAGAACCTTGTGTTCGGAGGAATTCTGGAAGCCGAAGGCCATGAATATGGCTGCTGTAAAGGCAATGAAAATAAAAATCTTTTTTGAACTCATGATATTACCTCTCGCAGATGATTCTTTCATTTACCTACAATGTAGCTCTTTTCATTTTTTATGTTGTCAAATAAAAGTAAAAGAATGTAAAAGATTGTCATCCGACAAATCGATATCCTTCTCCGTAGACTGAAAGAATAGATTTAGGATGAGATGGATCCCCCTCAATTTTTTTCCTCAATTTCAATATATGGTTGTCAATGGTTCGGGTGGTGGGATATTTTTCATAACCCCAGATTTTATCTAACAAAGCTCTTCTCGTTACCACCTCTCCCTGATGGGAAATAAAATATTTTAGAATTTCTGCTTCAAGCGATGTTAGATCCAATTCCTTACCTTTGTGCCTGACTTTAAAATGGGCGAAGTCAATTTTCACATCGCCAAACCTATAAATTTTGGGAACCTTTTTTCCCTCACTTTTTTCTTCCCTTTTCTCGCGCCTTAAGTGTGCTTTTATCCGCGCTAAAAGCTCCCGAATGCTGAAAGGCTTGGTCATATAATCGTCAGCTCCGATTTCCAGTCCCACCACTTTGTCAATCTCTTCTCCTTTGGCTGTCAGCATGATGATCGGAATGCTTATATTCTTCTGACGAAGCTCCCGACAGATATCCAGACCATTCATCTTCGGCAGCATAATATCGAGGATAATCAAGTCATGTGCCCCTTCCAGGGCTTTTCGGAGACCATCCTCACCATTAGAAGCCCAGCCCACTTCATATCCCTCATCAGCTAAGTTAAGTTTCAATCCTTTTACCAGGTCTTCTTCATCTTCAATAATTAATATTTTTTCTTTCATTTTGTCTTATCCTTTTTTTTGGCGAGAGAGAGAAAGAATTATGGAAAAGATACTGCCTTTCCCTGGCTCACTTTCAACTTTGATCCGGCCGCCGTGAGCCCCGGTAATATGTTTCACCAGGGTCAGGCCCAGGCCGCTTCCTCTGGCTTCAGAGACAACTTCATTTTTTGAGCGGTAAAATCTTTTAAAAATTCTTGATACCTCTTTGGGCGGGATGCCTATTCCTTTATCTGCAACCTGGAGTACAACATTTTCATTATTCTTGAATAATTTCACTGTCACTTCTTTTTTCTTCAGTGAAAATTTCATGGCATTGCTTAAGAGATTGACTAAAACACTGGCTATTGCTTCCCCATCAAAATTCATTTCCGGAAGATCTGTTGCAATTTCTTCTTGAATAGAAAAACCCTTTTTCTCCAAATGATAACGATATGATTCCAAGGTATCTCGAATAACCTTGGCCAAATTGCCTCTTTTAAATTCGAAT
>DAOUYU010000175.1 GCA_030673995.1 Candidatus Aminicenantota bacterium | reverse complement strand
GCGTTATACACCGAGATTTAAAGCCCCGGAATATCATGATAGATAAAGAAGGAAATGCACGGATTATGGATTTTGGGATTGCCCACTCCATTAAAACAAAAGGGATAACAGGCGCCGGGGAGATAATCGGAACTCCGGAGTACATGTCTCCTGAGCAGGTAGAAGGGAAAGATGTTGACTTGCGTTCGGATATCTATTCGCTGGGAGTCGTTCTGTTTGAAATGGTAACCGGGAGGCAGCTTTTTGAAGGGGATAGTCCATTGAGCATAGCCCTGAAGCAGAAGAGCGAGGCACCAAAAGATCCCAGGGAATTTAATGCACAGATTCCTGATGCTCTTAGCCGTTTGATACTCAAATGTTTGGAAAAGGAGAGGGACAAGAGGTATCAGAATGTTGAGGACATCCTCTATGAATTGATCAAGATAGAGAAAGAGGTTCCTTCCACCGAAAGGATTCTGCGCAGGATAATGCCTGAAGCTGAGAGTACAAGTGCAGTAGAATGGAAAAATTCTATTGCGATGCTTCCTTTTGCGGATTTAAGCCCAGAAAAAGATCAGGAATATTTCTGTGAAGGGATGGCTGATGATATCATCACCAAGCTCTCAAGAATGGGAGAATTGAAGGTGATCTCCCGGACTTCAGTGATGCGCTATAAAAATACAGATAAGAATATTAAAGAGATCGGGCAGGAATTGGGAGTGGCCACTATTCTCGAAGGCAGTATCAGGAAGGAAAAGGACAACATTCGTGTTAGCGCCAAGCTTATCAATGTAGAAGACGGTTTTCACCTCTGGGCTGACACATACGACCGGAAGCTTGATAGTGTTTTTGAAGTTCAGGAAAACGTGTCTAAAGCTATCGCAGAAGCTTTAAAGGTAAAACTCACACCGAGAAAAATGAAAGCCCTCAAAACTGACCGGCCTCCCAATATTGAGGCGTACGAATATTGCCTGAAAGGAACACATTTTATAGATAGCAAATACATCATTTATCACCGGGAAGATGATTTTAAAACCGCCATAAAAATGTTTAAAAAAGCGAATGAGATCGACCCGAATTATGTTTTCATCTACACCGGTTTGACTTGGGCTTATCAGCATCATTACCAGATAACAGGAAATAAAAAGGATCTTGCTTCTGTAATAAAGAATTCTGAAAAGGCTTATGAATTAGATCCGAGTCTATCAGAAACGAATGGAGCCATTGCATGGGTTTCCTATCTCAGAGGTGATTACGAAAAAGCATATCAGAGTTTAAAGAGGGCAGTGGAGATAAATCCGAATCGTCCATCATTAAATCATGTGATAGCACTTTTTTATAGGAATTTTGGTTTGCTTTGTCAGGCTGTTGTACACACTTCCAGAAATATAGAGCTGAACCCCTTTTATATTCCCTCCCATTCTCTCCGGGCCAGGTGTCTCATATACACAGGAGAACTGGAAAAAGCTGAAACCTACATAAAAAATGCATTAGAGATCGAACCAGAAAATTTTTGGTCCTTTCAGGATTACAGTTTGTTCCATATCATGAAGGGAGAAGTGGACAAAGCCGAAGAATTTTTGGTCAGAGCGGAAAAAATCAATCCTGGATATCCTGGCAACAGATTTTACAGAGCATTAATATTTGCAGTAAAAAGTGAGAAGAAAAAAGCTCTTGCCCTTAGTAAAACCGGCGTCATTTATTCTCTCTTAGGGATGAAGGATAAGGCGATTAGGTACATGGATGAAAGAATTCAGAAGGGTATCGAACATTTTCAATATTCCTATCTTCCCTTGATAAATAATACGTTTTATGATGGCCTGCGTGATGACTCTCGTTTCAATGAGATCGTGAAGAAGCAGAAAGAAAAATATGAAGACAGATTGAAAAAGCACGGCAAATTATAATATATTAAACAATAAACCTGGATTATTCACGAGTCGAGGTTGCTGCAGACGTCGTTGCGAGGAATGAAAAGTAGACAACATTGTGAGGAGCGCAGCGACGTGGCAATCTCATGCCCTTGCAGATAACCATGAGATCGCCATGCTTCGTAAATAAAATTGGGTGTCGGCAGCTTTTATGAATAATTCAGGTAAAGTGATTTTCGAAAAACAATGAGAAAAATATTAATTATAGAGGATGACAAGGCACTGCTCGAAACATTGACAGTCACTCTGGAAACAGAAAATTTTAAGGTTATCTCTGCCTCAGACGGAGAAGTGGGATTCCAGGTGGCCTGCCAGGAAAATATCGATTTGATTATCCTGGACTTGGTCCTTCCTTCCTTAAGCGGAATGGAGATCTGCCAGAAACTGCGTGCAAAAGGCGTGATGACTCCGATCATTGTGCTCACCGGCGAAAAGAAAGAAGAGATTGATAAGGTCTTAGGGCTTGAGCTTGGAGCCGACGATTACGTAACAAAGCCTTTCGGGACTAAAGAGCTTCTTGCCAGGATAAGGGCGGTTCTTCGTAGGGGTAAAGCCGAGACCGCAGAAGTTGAAGAATACTCTTTTGGAGATGTTTACATAAATTTCAAGAAACAGATTGCATCCAAAGCAAAGAATGAGTTATATCTTACAGCCAAAGAATTTGCGCTTTTAAAGCTTCTTGTCAGTCATGAGGGGGAAGTTGTGAGCAGGGAGACTATTCTCAATGAAGTGTGGGGGTATGAGAGATTCCCTACAACAAGGACTATCGATACTTTTATCCACCACCTGAGGCAAAAAATCGAGGATAATCCATCCAAACCGGTACATCTCGTCACAGTACCCTGGTCCGGCTACAGATTTCAAAAATAGAAAGTATTTAAGGGACTGACTAAAGGGGGGAGGTCCCATTCTTAACAAGCTTTTAATATATAAAAGAAGAAGATCTGAACTAAGGTATTAAATCAGTTGTTCAGTATTGCACTAAAGGTTGGGATTTGATAGTTTTGTTCCTTGCACTTTACATACTGTACCTTTAGCTGGCCTGGATTATTCACGAGTCGAGATTGCTGTAGCGGCGAGACCGCAGCCCATGAAGCTGTAGTTATCTACCGCGAATGGGCTGCAACGAAGAAAAAAAAAGGGGACTGTCCCCTTTTTTATATTTT
>DAOUYU010000084.1 GCA_030673995.1 Candidatus Aminicenantota bacterium | reverse complement strand
TTAAAGCCGTCTCTTTTTTTCCAAATTGATATAGGGAAGAAAAGAATGAAATGGGGCAAAGGATATGCCTGGAATCCTGTTGCTTTTATTGATAAACACAAAGATCCCAATGATCCAGAACTTGCTTTGGAAGGCTTTACGCTTATTTCCGTGGATTACATCAGAAGTTTCAAAGGGCCATTAAAAACAATCACAGTCACTCCCTTTTTGCTTCCGGTTGTAAATCGTATTAACAGCGGATTTGGAGAGCTGAATTATTTGAATTTTGGCGGGAAAATTTATTTCCTTTTTCACGATACCGATATAGACTTCATGTTTTTAGCCGGAGGGAGTGTGCCGGCTCGCTTTGGAATCGACTTCTCCCGTAATATCATTTCCAATTTTGAAATACACGGGGAATTTTCTTTCATACCGAATTTCCGGAAACGGTGGCTTGATCGCGAGGGAACTCTCAGAGAGAAGGAATATTCAAGCAAAAGCTTTCTGGCAGGCATTCGGTTTCTTACTCAAACCAATACGACCTTTTTTCTGGAATACTACAAGAACGGAGAGGGCTTTACCTCCAAAGAAATGGAGGATTTCTATGTGATTATCGAAAATGCCTGCAACTCTTTCCTTTTAACAGGTAATGATAATCTGCTTAAGTTGGCTGCCGGCCCGTTAGGCGAAAATTACAGAAAATTTACTCCTATGAGGGATTATATGTTTCTGCGGGTAAGCCAGAAAGAGCCTTTTAATATCCTTTATTTTATTCCTTCTCTTACAAGCATCTTTAATCTCAACGATAAAAGTTTTTCCATGGCCCTGGAGCTGTTCTATAATCCCGTGACTAATTTAGAACTTCGAGTGAAGGGAACAACCATTTTTGGATTGAGAGGGAGTGAATTTGGAGAAAAACAGAATGATTTCCGATTAGAATTCCGATGTCGGTATTACTTTTAAAATTGAGCCCATTCAGTTTTTTCTAGAAGGACCTTTTCTGGTAGAGATAATCGGCCAAGGCTCTTCTCATCGTTTCAGCTGCTAAATGGGCACAGTGGACATCTGCTTCGGGCAATCCCCCAAGTTTTTCTAAAATCTCACCTGGACCGACACTCGCCAGCGCCTGTGTGAAGGATTTATCCTTAGTTAACTCTGTGGTTATACTTCCACAGACTATGCTTGTTCCACAGCCGTCAGTTTGAAAAGCACACTCTGATATTGTTTCCTCTTTTACTTTTATGAACATCTCCATGGTATCCCCACAGGAACCTTTCACCTTGGCGTATCCATCTGGATTCTCAATTTTTCTGAAATTTCTGGGGTTTTGCCAGTGATCGATAACGGTTTGCGAGTATCGTTTCCTTATTTGCTCCATAATCTGTACTTGAAGTTCGTGAGTAAATTTTTCTATATCTTCATCCCTAGACATATCTTTCCCTCGTTTTTAATCTCAGAGAAAACTTCAAAGCTGAGAAGTTGAACCTTTTTTTTGCCAACGCTTGGGTCAAAAAATCTTTTTGACTGGGTATTACCCCCGAAAAAAGCTTTCCTAATTTAATATGACTTTATTCGTCCCAGTTCAAGCGGCCTCTGCCGTAGCCCCAGCGGTACCATCTGCCTAAGCCGGCACCGCAGGGCCCCCTGCCGTACCTGACTCCCCTGTAATAACGATAATTGCCTGGGTCTAAACGGCCGGTACCGGATCCGAAATATCCCCTGTTCATACCAAAGCCTCTAGAAATGCCTCTTCCATAGTCATAATTGCCACTGCTCAACCGGCCAGCGCCTCTTCCCAGGTAGTTTCTCCCGGTCTCGGAGCTGTAGCGTCCATAACCATAATTCCCGCGGTCAAATCTTCCAAATCCGCCTCTAAAATTTCCCCTGCCGAAACCGCCCCTGTCATTAGGGTTCATACCAAAGGCATGATAAGAATCAAATACAGCCTTTTGGTCCTTGGTCAATAAGTCCCTGATCTTTTTTTCGTGTGAAATTTCTTTATTTCGAATATCATCTTCAAGCTTATAAATCATATCCCACATTTTTTTAATTTTAGTTAGATCAGAACTTCTCTGTGCCTCAAGCTCATCAAGCTCCATATAATTGGATCTGAGCTTGGAAAACAGGGGAGAAAGTTCTTTTTCGAGTTCGAACTCAAGTTTATCGATCTTTTCCATCTGCTCCCGTGTTAGATTTAGGTCGTAATAGTCATATTCAATTCCGGGATCACTTCTGTAAAATCTTTGTGCTAAAAGCCCCTGAGAAATGAAAAGAAATGAAATAAAAACCATACCGGAAATGATAGCTGTTTTTTTCATTGCTTATCCTCCTAATTTGTATTTATCAGGCTAACATATACATTAATGTATATGTTAATTAGAATTTTGTCTAATATAAAATAATTGCACATTAGAAATGTTTTTCTCAAATAGCTCATTTTCTAAAAAAATGGAGCACATCTTGCAGGTTTTGGGAGAGTTCCTTAATTGTCTCTTGAGTCATACCAGCATAGCCGAACCGGATGCATTTTGGAGCTCCAAAGACAGAGCCAGGCACGGCACTAAATTTCTTGAGGTCTAGGGCTTTTTCTACGAAAGCCTTATCGTCTACCTCTATATCTTCTGGTAATCTTGCCAGAACACTGATAGCTCCTGAAGGAAAGTCCTTATCTCTACCTGCCAGAGTAAAGCCCTTTTCTCTGAGAATAGAAATCATAAGATGGCAACGCTGTTTAAGTTCTCTTTTAATCTCAGAAATAAGGCGTGGGGGCTGTCCATTTTTAAAATCTTTCACTTCATCCCTCAGAACATCAATCAGCATGTGCTGACCGAGAACATTTGGTGAAGAAGAGAAGGACCGAATCATTTTCGGCATCCAGGAATTGGTGAATACTTCCTCTGCAGCCAGTACATAGCCAGTTCTTGCTCCTGGTATCAGATATTCTTTAGAGGCAGAACTGATGACAACTGTTCTCTCCGGTGCAAAGGATAGCATAGACTGTGGTTCCCCTTTGTATCGTATAAAGTTATAGACTTCGTCAGATATGATTATGAGATTCATCTGCCTGGCTAGGTCAGCTAACTTTTCCAGCTCATCTTCAGTGAGCACATCTCCAGAGGGATTGTTGGGAGAATTGATGAGCAGGGAAGTTATTTTGTTTTCACTGATTATTCGTTTTAACCTCTTAAAGTCAGTCTTGTAGTCTTTGTCGAATAAATTGATTATAACGGGATTTCCACCCGCATTCAGGATTATTCCCTTATAATTACTCCAGTAGAGAGACATAAGGCCGACGTTTTGTTTGTAGGCAAAAAGATGCATAACAATGGCCAGCCCTTCTGTAGCTCCAGATACAATAGCCACATTTCTTTTATCCAGTCCATGAGTAGGTATTCCTGCTCTTGTTTTTAAACGATAAGCAAAAGTCCAGAATTGACCGACCAATTCCCGCAATTCCTCCAAGCCTGAAGAAGGCCCGTAATAAATTTCTTTCTCCGGGAAGATTCCCACGATTTGCCCCTGGTCACTTCGAATAAAGTCAGGAATCTGGGAAGCAATTACTTTTGCCCTGGCGGCAATAGCAGGAATTATCGGTTCTGATGAGATGGTTTGACGAATTCCCTCAGGCATATATGTCCATGCACGTTCGAGAAGAGGCGTTCTTAATTCAAGAGCTCCAGGGGTTTGTTTTGATTCAGAAGAATCACCATCAAACATCTTTTTTTTCATTTTCACTTTTTCTCCATTAAAGAGACAAGGGCATCTCTCACATCTTGCATGGTAAAGAGGTATCTCTTTCTCAGTCTGCCTAAGGTTTCATCTAGAGGAGCATTTGAAGGGATGCCTAATTTTTCTGCCATTTTTCTAGCCGGAATGCCCGTTTTCTTTTCAATATCATAAAGGGTCATTCTGCCTGTAATCAGGAGGCCTGATTGATCTTCAGCTCTTACTCCTCTTGTCAGCTTTTGTTCATGTTCTTTCTCTTCCTTTTCCCGTTTCTCTTGAATTCCTCCCTTTTCTTCACGAGGCGCTGTTTTCCTGCTTAAAAGGTCAGAAATAACATCTCTTACTCTCTGTAAATCAAAAGGATATTTTTTTCTCAGCCCTCCAAAGGTCTCATCCATGGAGACTTTTGAAGGAAGCCCCAGTTCAGCAACGATTTTTTTTGCAGGAATGCCGGTAGCTTTTTCTGCTTGTTTGAGAGTTGTCTGCCCGGTTATAGCGATATATACACTTCCGTCTTCATAGAGAATTCTTTCTTCAGTTATGGGGTATGCTTCCTCTGATAACTGTTGCTGCTTTGCTTTTCTCCCAGCTCCTCTTCCATAATCTTCATAAGCTCCAGGAATTCTTGGATAGAGAGACCAGAATAGGAAAAGCACGAGGATAGAGGCGATCACTGTGAGAATCAACGCAGTACCCCATCTTTTTTTGAATACCTTACGGGCTTTGCTCTTTATCCAATTCCAGCTGAAAATAAGATGAATGATTATGAAGCCTGTGAAGGCGATAGAAAGGTAGAGGTGAATATTTCCCCATTGATGCCTATGAAGCCCCAGGAAATACTTAGCACTTTCTGGCGCTAAAGGCCCTCTAGGAATGACAAGGCCTATGAGAAAGCCTATAAAAACTATTCCTACAATGCAGAGAAAAAGAATGGTATCCACCAGGTACTGCCAATCTGTTTTTCTCATTTTTTAATCTCCTCTCTTATAAATAATTTGTGCAGTTTTTGCCACATTTTTTTTATTTCTTTTGATGTTGAATTATTTGTATATTCAGTCAGGGGAGTTTGCTGAACCAAGGATTTTGTGACTTCCTCATCAAAAGGAATCTTTCCTATAAAGGGGACAGAATTTTTTTTGCACCAAATTTCAATATGATTGGAATTCTGGAGGTTAAGGTCGTATTTATTGATACAGCAGGCTGTTTGAGTTTTGAAGTGATGGGCCATCTGAACAACACGTTCCATATCATGGATCCCGGAAAGCGTCGGTTCTGTAACAACCAGTGCCAGATCTGTCCCTGAAAGGGAAGAGATAACCGGGCAGCCTATTCCGGGAGGCCCGTCGATAATGACAAAATCCAGGTTATTTCTATCTGCGATCTCCTTCGCTTTTTTCCTGACTTCGGCAACCAACTTCCCTGAATTTTCTTCACCGATTCCGAGTCTGGCGTGGACAAAGGGGCCGTATTTGGTTCGGGAGACAAACCATTCTCCTGATATGCTCTTTTCCATTTCTATCGCTTCTACAGGGCAGACGTAAGAACAAACTCCGCATCCTTCACAGGATATGGGATCGATAATAATTTCACCATCTTCTTTCTCAGCGATCGCTTCGAAACGGCAGATGTCCATACACTCGCCGCATAGAGTGCATTTTTCGACATCGATGTGAGCCTTTTTCCCTCCTATGAATTGATGTGTTTCTTGAATTTCAGGATGGAGGAGGAGATAAAGATTGGCAGCATCCACATCGCAGTCTACCATGACTTTATTTTGAGCAAGAGTAGCGATTGAAGCGGCGATAATCGTCTTTCCTGTTCCTCCTTTACCGCTTATGATAACCAGTTGTTTCATTTTTTTAAATTTTCTACCTTTTTGAATAATTCAAGAAATTTTTGCTTGTAAGCAGGTTGGACTTCGATAATGGTTTTCCCCTTTGAGTACGCAACTGCAATATTTCTATCCATGGGGATTGTCATTAAAATAGGAATATTTTCCCTCTCGCAATAATTGTGAACTTTTTTATCTCCCTCATCGGCTCGATTAATGATAACACCAAAGGGAATGTTTAGTTTTTTCAATATTTCAACAGCTAAACGGAGGTCATTGAGACCAAAAGGAGTCGGCTCTGTCACCAAGAGACAGAAATCGCTCCCTTTTACAGCTTCTACAACAGGGCAGGATGTTCCGGGGGGGACATCGATAAGTACAGTTTTGGTGGGATCTATGTGTTTCTTGGCAGCACGCGTAAGGGGAGGTGCCATTGCCTGGCCTATATCGAGTTTTCCATGGATAAACTGAATGTTATTGGCTTCTCCAAACTCGATGATCCCTATTCTCTGTCCTTTCTCATTTATGGCTTGCTCAGGGCAGAGGAGGCTGCAGCCTCCACAACCGTGACAGAGCTCTGAGAAGACAAGGACAGTATCTTTAAGGACCGCCAAGGCATTGTAGGCACACACTTCGGCACATTTGCCGCAATACGTGCATTTCTCTTCCACAATCTCAGGAATGGGAAGGAAAACGGTTTCGCTCTGGAGAATGTGGGGCTTCAGGAAAATATGGGCGTTGGGTTCTTCAACATCACAGTCTAAAAACTGCACGGAATGGGAGCCTTCCAGGGAAAGCGCTAGATTGACGGCGACTGTTGTCTTTCCCGTTCCTCCTTTACCACTGGCGATTGAAAGAATCATTGAATTCTAATCTCTTTTCCTGCCCCTATCTCTATAAAATCTTCTTTGTATTCTTCACCGAAAAGTTTTCTGGCTTCATCCCCGGAACAATGGCATGGACCTACTTTTTTCACTCCTGAAGCTCGAAACCAGTCTATTCTTTCTTGTATTTCAGCTTTATCAAAGCCGGCCAAGTGGAAACCGCCGAAAACCATGTAAATATCCTTTTTTAAAAGCTCTTTGACTGTAGTGATGACCTTGGTGATCCGGGGATGCGCGCAGCCTGTTATCACAATGAGGCCTTTATCCGTATCGAGGATCAAGGATTGCTCTTTGATCCAGCCTGTAATTATTCCTGTGGTGTAGGCGCCTTCGCATATTTTTTGAAAGTTTTTAACTTCAACGACAGTACTCCCTTTTTTTTTAATGGCATTTTTGAAACTTAAAGAAAAGAATTCAGGAAGCCAGATATCCATTTTGGAATTCTGGCTTAAGAGAAGGTCCAGACCGCCTGTGTGATCTCTATGGGCATGGGAAAGAAAAACCAGATCAATTTCTTCAGGACGAATCCCGAGCTTTTCCATATTGGAAAGCAAGATATGTCCGTTTGCTCCCGTATCAAAGAGAATGGATTTTTTAAATCCTTTAATAAAGCAGGAAAAGCCCCAGTCCTTCGTAATCTTTTCTTCAAAAGCATTATTATCATAGACTATAGTCATCAGGATTGGCCGTATGTTATTCATTATAATAAAATTTTTAATCTATTTGAGGAAAAGGCAGTTCTAAGTCCTTTTTAATCCTTCCGGCAAACCCCTCCATCCGAACAGGGTGGGGTTTCGCATCGCTCGGTTTCGCCGCAGCAGGTTAAACCTTTGTTAGATGAATTTTCCATCCTGACGGCGGAAGGCGTTGAGAATATCTTTTGAAGATTCTTGCTGTCACAATGAGAACAGGATAAATCCATTTTTTTGTGAAGCGAACGGACAAAGATTTCAGTAACTTTCCCGCATTCCTGGCATTTATACTCATAAATGGGCATTTTTGCTCTCTATCGGGTCATTTTAGCCCCGCATTTCGGACAGGCTCGCTGGTAACAGGGA
>DAOUYU010000024.1 GCA_030673995.1 Candidatus Aminicenantota bacterium | reverse complement strand
GGCTGGGGAAGGTCTATCTGGGTGATGTCGGCCGTAATAACCATTTTTGAGTTGAAGCCGGAGCGGGTTAATATCATCTTCATCTGTTCTTTTGTTGTGTTTTGTGCTTCATCGAGAATAATAAAAGCATTGTTGAGAGTTCTTCCCCTCATGTAGGCTAATGGAGCGATTTCTATGATACCTTTTTCAATCAGCTTGTTAGCCTGTTCTGTCTCTGTCAGGTCGAAGAGAGCATCATAGAGGGGGCGAAGGTAGGGATTTATTTTCTGCTGCACATTACCTGGAAGGAAGCCCAGTTTTTCTCCCGCTTCAACGGCAGGGCGGATTAGGATAATACGGTTAACACTTTTGTTCTGAAGGAAGGAGAGAGCCATAGCCATAGCCAGATATGTCTTTCCCGTTCCTGCAGGTCCTATTCCAAAGACTAAGTCATAGGTTTTGATGGAATTGATGAATTCCTGCTGGTTGAGGCTTTTGGGCTTGACTGATTTTCGAGAAAGATTTAAAACTTCTGCCGGGGAAAAATCTTCCAGATGATGACCGCGTCCTTCTTCCAGAAGGTCGAGTGCGATATGAAAATCTTCTTCTTTGAGAGAAGATCCTTTTTCTTCTAACTCTTGCATTTTTTCGAAATAATATTTAGCGAATTCAACTTTTTCCTGGCTTCCATCTATCATCAAGCTGTTCCCCCGAACGGAGAGGGATATTCCCAGTCTTTTTTCAAGCTTTTTCAGATTTTTATCTAAAACTCCAGTGAAGGAGTTTTTCCTGAAATAGGGGTGTTCGATTTTTTCCATATTAGGTAGTTAGGAGGGATTTTTTAGCATTTTAGGTAATTATAAACATTAATAGGTAGAACTTGTCAAGCTGCATTAACCTTCATTTCCGCGAGATCAAAGTAGAGGGCATTGGGGGATAGCCTCGCTCCCCTTCAGAAAAGCTCCGGCTAAGTGATTCGAAAACACGCTGGATTTCCCCAGCGAGGAAATCCCGCTCGGATACAGGCTTCGCTCTTCTCTCCCTTCGGGAGAGAAACCATGCCCGCTCAGCCTTGCTCACGGTTTTCTACACACTTAGCCTCCGCTTATGCTCTCTTTTTTATAACTCCGTCGGGTCCCCTCGAAGAGAAGCTTGGGAAGACTCAATCTTCAATGGTCGCTGCGTCTATCCCCCAAAACCTTTAGAGTGAAAAGAAGGAGACGGGAGAGGAACCAAGAACCGTGATAGGGGTCGAGACCCGATCCCTTTTTACTTTGACCCCCTTTACTCTGAGATCAAAGTAGAGAGTTTTGTCCAAACCACACAGTACCTTGCAAAAAAAGGCAAGCTATTATATATATTTAGCCTGGATTATTGAGAACTTACAATTACAAGAGGTGCTGATTAAAATCAAACCTCGAAGGGGTTTTAAGCTTGTATTATGATTAAAGAAGGAGAAGATGTATGGAGAAAGAATTTGAAAACGTTTCTATTCCCACAATCCTATATAAGAAAATAGAGGAAAAAATCAAAGGATCTGAGACTAAATCAGTTGCGAGTTATGCCACCAAGGTTTTAAGAGAAAGCCTTTCCAAAGAGGAATTGACTGAGGAGGAACTTAGTAAAGAAGATGAGGAAAAAGTAAAGGAGAGGCTGAAGGCTTTGGGGTATTTGGATTGAATAGTAAAAAATGATTCATATTCAGCTAAAATAATCCATTCGTGGGGTGAAAAATGAAAAAACCTGTTTATATTATCTCAGGACTTCCGCGCTCTGGTACATCAATGATAATGCAAGTTCTTGAAGCAGGAGGTTTTCCCATCGCTACTGACGGGAAGAGGCATCCGGATGAGAGTAATCCAAAAGGTTATCTCGAAATAGATAGCATAATCAATAAACTCAAAGACAATTCTGATTTTATTTTCAATTTTGAGGACAAAGTTGTGAAAGTGATAGCTTACGGTTTTCAATACCTTCCTTCTGGGAACTACAAAGTCATCTATGTCGAACGAGATATAGATGAAGTTTTGGACTCCATGGAAAAAATGATGGGTGCCAAGGATGAGAGTAGAAGCGGGACACAGAAAGCCTTTATCAAATTGAACGATAAGACAAAAACAGATATAAACAAGCGCGAGGATATGGATGTACTCTTTGTAAACTATAACGCAATTCTTTCCAGTCCGAAGGAACACCTTGAAGAAATCCATCGATTCTTAAAGAATAAAAATCTGGATTTGGAAAAGATGGTAGAAGTTGTGGATGAAAAACTCTATAGACAGAAAAGGATGAAGTAACGATCTAACCTGGATTATTCATTAATAAAGGTGGAGGCAGTTTTTATGAATAATTCAGGTTATTAGGAGAATAAATAAAATGGCAAAATATTTAGTTACCGGGGGAGCTGGCTTCATCGGCTCGCATATTGCCGAAGAATTGGTCAAAAGGAGTCAAGAAGTCAGGATTATGGATAATTTTTTAACAGGAAAAAGGGAAAACATCGCTTCCCTCCTGGATAAGATAGAACTCATCAAGGGAGATATCAAAGATTTCGAGACCTGCCGGCGTGCTCTGGAAGGTGTGGATTTTGTTTTACATCAGGCAGCTTTGCCTTCCGTCCCCCGTTCGATCAAAGATCCTCTCGCAACCAACGAAAACAATATAAGGGGCACTTTAAATGTTTTACTGGCTTCCAGAGAGGCGAAGGTAAAAAAAGTTGTTTTTGCTTCCTCTTCTTCTGTTTATGGAGATGATACTTACCTCCCGAAGATAGAAGGTCGAGAAGGGAGTCCTCTCTCTCCTTATGCGTTAAGCAAGCAGGTGGGAGAGAACTATTGTCGGATATTCAGTCGAATTTATGGCCTCTCCACAGTCTTTCTCAGGTATTTCAATATCTTTGGCCCAAGACAGGATCCTTTTTCTCAGTATGCAGCGGTTATTCCCAATTTTATTACCAGAATGCTCAAAGGAGAAAAGCCCATAATTTTTGGAGATGGGGAGCAATCGCGTGATTTTACATATGTGTCCAATGTGGTGGAGGCCAATATACTGGCCTCAAAAGCTCAAGATGTTTCTGGTGAGGCCTTCAATATTGCCTGCGGCGAGAGAACAACAGTGAATTCCCTGGCAAAAACAATTAATGAAGTATTGAAAAAAAATATCAATCCGGTTCATGATGAACCGCGCCCGGGAGATGTCAAGAATTCATTTGCTGAAATATCAAAAGCCAGGAAAATATTGAAATATGAACCTCTGGTTCCTTTCAATGAAGGCCTGAAAAAAACGATCAACTGGTATCAGGAGAGGAATAGAGAGTGAGAGAGATAGCCCTGCCACCAGGGTTTAGCTGTCATTTTCAGGAAGACTCTGGAATAAAAAGGAGAATGTTATGAAAATTGGGATTATCGGCACAGGATATGTGGGCCTGGTCACAGGTGCGTGCTTGGCTGACTTAGGCCACGACGTTATAGGAACCGATGTTGTTGCTGAAAAAATAGACTTGGCCTCCCAGGGTATTGCCCATATTTATGAACCAGGCCTGGAAGAATTATTGAAAGCTAACCTCGAGAGAGGCAACCTTCATTTTAGTCATGACTTGGATAAGACCATCCAGGATGCCGATGTTCTCTTTGTCTGTGTTAACACGCCTCAAAGGGAAGATGGAAGTGCTGATATGAGTTATGTTGAGGGAGTTTCACGGAAAATTGCTGAAAATTTAAATGACTATAAGTTGGTTGTGGAAAAAAGCACGGTGCCTGTTCAAACATCTAAATGGATTAAAAGAACCATATCCCTGTACAAGCGGAAAGAAATAGATTTTGATGTGGCCTCTAATCCAGAGTTCTTGCGAGAGGGTACGGCTGTCTCGGATTTTCTCGAGCCTGATCGCATCATCGTTGGCGTAGAAACGGAAAGAGCCCGGGAAATTCTTGAGAAAATATACGAAAAATTCAAGGATCGAGTCCTTGTGACCAATATCGATACAGCAGAGATCATCAAGCATGCCTCCAATTCTTTTTTGGCTCTTAAGATTTGCTACATCAACCTTATGTCTGAGCTTTGCGAGAAGACAGATGCTGATATAGAGCTGGTGGCCAGAGGTATGGGGCTTGATCCCAGGATCGGGAAGCAATTCTTAAAAGCGGGCATTGGTTTTGGTGGTTCGTGCTTCCCTAAGGATTTGAGGGCGCTTGCAAAGATCGGAGAAGATTTTGGTGTTAACATGAATTTGCTTAAAGATGCAGATAAAATCAACTTAAAGAGAATCGAAATATTTGTAGAGAAGATAAAAAAGGCCCTGTGGATATTGAAAGACAAGAAGATCGCTGTGCTGGGGCTCTCGTTCAAGCCCGAGACCGATGATATAAGAGAGGCGCCGAGTATTAAAGTCATAGAAAGACTGCTGGAGGAAGGTTCCTCTCTTCGCCTCTATGACCCGAAAGCCATGGAAAATATGAGAGAGATCTTTCCAGAGCGATCGCCGCAAATTTCTTACGCTAAGTCTCCTTACGAAGCAGTAAAGGACGCCAATGCTCTTCTCATTATTACAGAATGGGATGAGTTTATTGATTTAGACCTGAAAAGGATCAATGATGAAATGGCCAACTCCATCATCATTGATGGGAGAAACATATACGTTCCTTCAAAGGTTCGGGATTTAGGTTTCGAGTATTATTCTGTAGGCCGGCAATAATTTTTCGCAGGTCAGCAAATCCGGGGGAGAAGTTCTGAAGTCAGAGGTTCGAGGAGTCTCAGTCCGCCAGAGAAGGTTTCAAGGAGGAGCTCTCCAGGTTTTCCAATCTTATCTTCCACCAACCCTATGATTTCAGCTTTTTTGCCAAGGGAGTCTTTTTTTATTTCCGCAAGGATGTCGTTGGCCTTTTTCCCGGGGACAATAAGGACTGCCCTTCCTTCACCGGCCAGGAAAAGGGGATCGATTCCCAGAAGTTCTGTCGCTCCTCTTACGGAGCGAGAGAGGGGAATTTTATCCTCTTCTATTAAAAGGGAATAGGGAATTCTTTCAGCAAGCTCACAGAGCACAGTGGCCAGACCACCGCGGGTAATATCTCTCATCCAGAGGGTTCCCTTCCTCCAGAGGGGGAGAAGGAAGTTCAAGGGAGCACAGTCGCTTTTTGCCGTCGATTCAAGCCCGAAATCTCCTCTGGCCAGCATCACTGCTAGAGAGTGTTCTCCAAGGGTTCCGGTCAAGATGAGTTTGTCACCGGGTTTGATTTTACTGATGGAGGGTTTTGCCAAGACTCTTCCCACGCCAGAAGTGTTGATGTAGATTTTATCACACTGGCCTCGTCTGACGACTTTGGTATCGCCTGTGGCTATCTCGACACCGGCTTTTTTGGATGCCTTTCTAATGGATTTAAGGATTTTTTCCAGCTCATCCCAGGACAATCCCTCTTCTATGATCAGGGAGAGTGAAATATATTTGGGCTCAGCTCCTGAGACAACAAGATCGTTTACTGTGCCGTTGATGCACAGAGTGCCTATGTCCCCACCTGAGAAAAAGATAGGATCGACGACATAACTGTCTGTAGTAAAGGCAATTTGATGGGGGAGATGAGCTGAATCTGAAAGTTCATCGAGCAGAGGATTTTTAAAATTTTTGACAATGTGCTGAGCTATAAAATCTCTCATCAACTTTCCCCCGCTTCCAAGCTCCAAGCTGACTTTTTTTTTCATTTTAGATTTTCAACCTTTCTTACGTTTCTTGTAATGATATTTCTTTCCATGAGCCATGAGCTTCTTCCTTAATCCTTAATCCTAAATTATGCCGCGCTCCCTTCGGTTGCTCGCAATGACATTTTATTCCAATCTTTTCAAGCTAGTTTCGGCTATATTTATAATGAACAAAGCAGGCTCCTTCAAAAGAAACCATACAGGGACCATAGGGAAAGCCAGGATTGCATTTTTCTGCAAAAAGCGGACATTCTGGTGGAGAGACGATGCCGCAAAGCACTTCTCCACACCGGCATCCTGGAAGATCTCCGCTTCCCTCTTTTATTTTCAGGTTGAATTTCACTTCGGCATCAAATGAAGAGTATTTCTTTTTGAGTTTCAAACCGCTTCGGGGAATAAGGCCCAGACCCCTCCAATGAGAATTTTTGGTTTCCAGTATTTCTGACATAAGGGCCAGGGCTTTTGGATTGCCTGAAGGTCTTACAACCCTTGCATATTCATTTGAAACAGCGGCTTTTCCTTCTTTGATCTGTTCCAAAATAGATAAGACGCCAAGAAGGATATCACTGGGTTCAAAACCGGTTATTGCTCCCGGAATTCCATACTCTCTGGGAATGAATTGATAAGGTTTTTCTCCGATAATGGCACTCACATGCCCTGGATAGAGAAAGCCATCGATGGCTACCTCTTTGGCATTGGCGATGGCTTTCAAAGGAGGAGGAATAAGCCAGAATGCAGAAAGAATGGCATAGTTGGAGAGTCCCTCCTCAAAAGCTTTCTTCACCGTAAAGGCAATGGCCGGAATAGTCGTTTCAAAGCCGACACCGAAAAAAACAACGCTTTTTTCTGGATTTGATCTGGCCATTTCCAGAGATTCCTCTGGAGAATAGACTATTTTTATCAGCGAGCCAATGGCCGGAACCACTGTCTGGAGAGATCCCTTTTGTGTGGGCACTCTTGTCATGTCTCCAAAAGTGGTTAGAATAAGATTTTTTTTCTTTGTCACAAGTTCTATAGCAACCTCATGGATTTCGTTTGGAGTGATGCACACAGGACATCCAGGGCCAGATATCATTTCCACGGCTGCCTTGGCCAGCATGTTTTTTAGACCAAATTTGTGCACAGTCATCGTATGGGTCCCGCAGACTTCCATGATTCTTACTGGAGAGGAGAGCGCTTGAGTCCTTTTCTCTATCTCAGTGAGCAGACTTTTAATGACTTTCTTATCCCTTAATTCTCTCATTTTAAATTAAAATTAATGGGATCGCATCTTTACATTTGACATATCACTCACTTTTTTCCATAAATGGCAGGATTTTTATAGGAACGAGTTTCTAAGAGGAGATTGCCTATTAATAAATGCATATGTCAAATGCTGAGACGCGACCCCTTCAGCCGTTCCACTTTTCATTCTGCATCCTGTTTGTCTACCATTTCTCTGAGCAGTGAGAAAGTTTCTTTTGCTTCCTCTTCATTCAATTTGGAGATTGCGAATCCAGCATGAACAATGACCCAGTCTCCAACGTGAGCATCCTCGAGAAGTGTTAAATTTGTCTTAATCTTTGTTCCCAGGTAGTCAACTTTCCCAATTTTTGATTCTTCGATCTGGATGACTTTAGCAGGGATTCCTAAACACATTTTAGTCCTTTCATTTCCTTACTCCAATAGATTACCAGATACAGAGAACGAGGTCTATACTTTTTGACAATTCACAGACAAGCTCATATAATTTGTCTATGTCTAAGGGTCTAGAGGATTTCATCGAGCCAGGCAGTGAAGAAGATCTGTTGGTTAAACAACTCGATTTCTCCCGCCTTCCCCGGCATGTGGCTATCATCATGGATGGAAACGGCAGGTGGGCAAAAAAGAGAAAATTGCCCAGAGTTGAAGGTCATCGAGTTGGTTCTAAATCCGTTCGTGAAGTTATCGAGACCTGTGCTCGCCTGAGAATTGAATTCTTGACCCTTTACGCTTTTTCCAAGGAGAATTGGAAAAGGCCTAAAAAGGAAGTAGCAACTCTGTGGAGGCTCTTGGAGGAATACCTCAAGAAAGAAGACAAGGTTCTGGTTAAGAATCAATTCCGTCTAAAAGTCATCGGAGAGATAGGAGACATCCCTCTATCTGTGAGGAAAGAGCTGGTGCGTGTTGAAGAGTTGACAAAAAATAATAAGCGTTTGACACTTGTTTTAGCTCTCAATTATGGGGGGAGGGATGAAATTGTGGATGCTGTCAAGAACATATTGAAAGAAAAAGACATGGATATCAATACTCTTGACGAGGATAAGTTTTCCAGGTATTTATACACAGCTCAGCTTCCTGATCCTGATTTGCTCATAAGAACAAGCGGTGAGTTTCGGGTCTCAAATTTTTTATTGTGGCAAATTGCCTATTCTGAAATCTGGATTACCGAGGTTTTTTGGCCTGATTTTCGGAAGAAGCAGCTGCTTCTAGCGCTCCTCGATTACCAAAAAAGAGAAAGGAGGTTTGGAGATATTCATCCGTCTGAGGGTCATGATTAAAGTGACTTCACCTGTTCTGTTCGTGCCCCTTGGCCAAAAAGACAAAATAGATATATGGAGAAGAACTTAAACAATTCACCGCCGAACTTGGAAAAAATTCATCTTGTGAAGATGACTTTTCTGTATGAAAGCACAGGCATTTATCCTTAGAAAGTTTCCTCTATCTGATTTAAAAAAATGAGCCTTCGTAAAAGATTACCCACCGCCTTTGTATTACTTGTTCTATTTTTTTTGATTGTACAATTCGTGCCTCCCCCCGGATATTTCGTTGTTTTACAGATCTTGATTTTGGCTTCTCTTTTTGAATTCTATAACCTGTTTCGGTACAGGAAACTTTTCCCGGAAAAAATACTTGGAGTCGTTATGGCGTTAACCATCGGCCTCTCTTTCTACTTCGAAGAGATTTCCCTGGAGATGGTGCTCTTTGGATGTCTTTTCCTGGCAGCATTATACTTCGTTATTTCTTTTAATACTGTAGAAAAACTTGTACGCTTTCCTTCTTCCATAGCTCTGACATTTTTCGGGGCTGTATATTTGAGTTTTACTCTCAATTATTTTTATCTTCTTAGAGAAGAAGAAACCCCTCTTTATGTTTATTTTCTTTTGATTGTGATTTTTTTTGGGGATACAGGAGCTTATTTGCTCGGAAAACTAATTGGTAAGCATAAACTTGTGCCCATAGCCAGTCCCTATAAAACCTGGGAAGGAAGTTTTGGAGGAATCGTGTTTGCCGCTTTAGGAGCGCTGGTTGCACAACAGGTTTTACTGACTGATATTGTTCTCTGGAAGGCCATTCTCACTGGCATTTTAGTCCATACTGTAGCCCAGATAAGCGATCCTTTAGAGTCTCTATTTAAGAGAGCGGTGGGAGTAAAAGATTCCTCAAATGCTCTTCCCGGACATGGTGGATTTTTGGATCGCGTAGATAGTCTTATATTAGCTACGCCTTTTTTCTATTATTTCATCAAATATTTTTGGAGTTAAAGGAAAACACGTTTGAGGTAAGATGGAAAATATAGCTATCCTGGGTTCGACTGGCTCAATAGGGTGCAATAGCCTGGAAATCATCGATAAACTGGGCCATATGTTCAGAGTTGTGGCGCTTTCAGCGGGCCGCAATACCCGTATTCTTGAAACCCAGATTGAGAAATTCAGGCCGAAGATTGTTTCCTTGGAGAGAAAGGAAGATGCTGAAAGGCTCAGGCAAAAATACGAAAATGAATCCATCCGGATAACTTTCTCTCAGGAAGGAGCAGAAGAAATTGCTCGTTTTGAAGAAAATGATATCATTATTTCTGCCATAACAGGAATAAACGGATTGAGGCCCACTCTTGCTGCGGTTGATTCCGGAAAAAAAATTGCTTTAGCTAATAAAGAATCTATGGTCGTTGCCGGTTCTTTGATCCAAAGTATGGCTCATGAGTCCGGCGCCCAAATCATACCTGTCGACAGCGAACACAGCGGCGTTTTCCAGTGTTTGGCAAAAGAGCGAATGGAAAATGTAAAGAAAGTGATTCTTACAGCTTCAGGAGGACCATTTTTCATGAAATCTCGCCGGGAAATGGAGAGTATCACTCCAGAAGAAGCCCTTCAACACCCCCGGTGGAAGATGGGAAAGAAGGTGACTGTTGATTCTTCGACTTTAATGAACAAAGGGCTGGAGCTGATCGAGGCCCGTTGGCTGTTTAACCTTGAGCCTCGGCAGCTGGGGATTTTGATTCACCCCCAAAGTATCGTCCATTCCCTTGTCGAGATGTGTGATGGATCTGTTCTAGCGCAGCTCAGTCCGACCGACATGAAAATCCCTATCCAGTATGCTTTAACCTATCCAAGTCGAGAAAACTCCATGTTGCCTTCCCTGGATTTAAGTCAGGTGAAAACCTTAGATTTCTTTGAGGCTGATGTAGATAAATTTTCTCTCATCAAAGCTGCTCACCTGGCGTTGGAAGAAGGAGGGAGTTTTCCGGTTGCCCTCAATGCTGCCAACGAGGTGGCCGTTTCAGCTTTCCTGGAGGGGAGAATAAAATTTATAAATATTTCAGAGGTTGTCATGGAGATAGTCGAGAAGCATCAGAAAAGAGAAGTCCTGAGTCTAGAGGAAATATTTGATGTGGACCGGGATACAAGGCTCCGGACACAAAATTTACTGAAAGAAAGGTCTTAACATGGTTAAAATTTTTGCATTTTTAGAAACTATTTTTTCTTTTATTATAGTTTTTGGCATCCTTGTCTTTGTCCACGAATTCGGCCATTTTTTCGTGGCCAAACTCGTTAAGGTTAGAGTGTTAGTTTTTTCCTGGGGTTACGGCAAAAGACTCTTTGGTTTCAAGAAGGGAGAGACGGATTACCGGGTGAGTATCGTGCCGATGGGCGGTTATGTTAAGTTCTCCGGAGAGGAAGTTTTCGAAAAGGGAAGGGAGCTTGAGCCCGGTGATTTTATGGCCAAGAAGAAGTGGGAGAGATTTTTGGTATTGGCGATGGGCTCGATAATGAACATTTTTCTGGCAGTGGTGTTTCTTTCCGTTATAAATATGGTTGGAGTGACTGTTCTTGAGCATAGGGAGCAGAGTCCTTTAATTGGCTGGATAGAGCCTGGCTCTCCTGCAGAACGAGCGAACCTGCAGATGGATGATGAGATTTTGAGTATCAACAAAAGAAAGATGAAGACCTGGGGTGATGTGGAAATAGCTGTTTTGACCAAGCCAGATAGAATGATCGATGTGGAAGTTAAAAGAGGAGAGGAAATACTTTCGGTTCAGCTAATGACTGAGAGCAAGACTGAGTATGCAAGAGGTTATGCTGGATTTGATGGAAGAATTACCATCCAGGTGCTTGAGATCACACCTCAATCTCCGGCAGAGATAGCCGGGCTGGAAGTGGGGGATATTATTCTGGCGGTAAACAAAGAACCCGTCTATCATTATCAGTTTACCGGAATCATCGAAAAAAATGCTGAAAGAGAGCTTGATTTTTTGATCGAGAGGGAAGGCAAGACCTTTACTCTAATAATCACACCTCGCCTGGAGGAAGGAGTCGGGAAAATAGGAGTTATTACCGTACCAAAAACAGCATTTATACAACACCGCTTTTTTCCTGCCATTGGTGAAAGTATCAAACAGAATACTAAGCTGGCTTTTATGCTTGTTAATTACCTGAGAGATTTAATAACCGGAGAAGCTTCAGCTAAGCAGGTTGGCGGGCCAATCGAGATCGCTAGTATGTCCCGCAAAGCTTTCCGCCAGGGATTCTTTGCCATGATGTGGTTTATCGCCTTTGTCAGCCTCCAGCTAGGAATCATTAATCTTTTTCCAATTCCTGTGTTGGATGGAGGGCATATTCTTGTTCTGACTCTGGAAGGAATATTCCGGAGAGATTTCAGCCTCAAAGCAAAACAAATCGTGATGCAGATTGGATTTACAATTTTTATTTTCCTGATTGTGTTTTTACTCTTGAATGACATCGTCAGAAGGCTTCCCAATGGTTGGGAAAGCCTCTTGTTCTGGAAATAATTAAACCGGACTCAGGCAAGGAAGAAGCTCATGGCTAACAGTAAAAAAATGTCATTCCCGCGAAAGCGGGAATCCAGGCTTATTCCTGCTGAAGCGTGAAACCAGAAATACAAAAGGCTCTTATTCAGATATCTCTAGATTCCCGCTTCCGCGAGAATGACGAAACGGAACAAGGATTAAGGATTACAATGTTGATTAAACGGCGAAAAACAAGGCAGATTAAAATCGGTCAGGTGGCAATTGGGGGAGGTGCGCCTATCGCTGTTCAATCCATGACCAAAACCGACACGAGGGACATAAAGGCAACCCTTTCTCAGGTAAAAAGGCTGGAGCGAGCAGGATGTGAAGTTGTTCGACTCGCTGTCCCTGACAGAGAATCTGTCGAAGCTTTAGGCGAGATCAAGAAGAACGCTTCATTACCTCTTGTGGCTGATATTCATTTTGACCACAGACTGGCCATCGCATCCATTGAAAAGGGTGTCGATGCCTTACGCATTAATCCGGGCAATATTGGCTCCAGAGAAAAAGTAAGAGAGGTCGTTCGTGTTGCGAAGGAGTATTCTATTCCTATAAGAATTGGTGTGAATTCAGGTTCATTGGAAAAGGATTTATTCCATAAGTACGGTGGTGCCACTCCAAAGGCAATGGTTGAGAGTGCGTTAAGGAATATTAAGATCCTGGAAGATATGGATTTTTCTCTTATTAAAGTATCGCTCAAAGCATCCGATGTTGCTCGAACTGTCGAATCTTACGAGCTTTTAGCTAAGAGAGTTGACTACCCTTTTCATGCTGGAATTACAGAAGCGGGGAGTCTGCTTCGTGGGTCAGTCAAATCTTCAGTGGGCCTGGCTCTTCTTTTAAATCTGGGATTAGTAGATACCATTAGAGTTTCTCTAACAGCTCCTCCTGAGCAGGAAGTGCGAGTCGCCTTCCTTATTCTATCCAGCCTCGGGCTTCGTTCGCGTGAGCCTAACATTGTCTCCTGTCCGGTCTGCGGCCGCTGTGAGGTTGATCTGTTTAAAATTGTGACACAAGTTGAAAATCAACTTTCTTCAATGAAAAGCAAAATGGATGTGGCTGTCATGGGTTGTATGGTCAACGGTCCGGGTGAAGCTAAAGAGGCTGACATCGGCTTAGCCTGTGGACGTGGAGCTGGCGTGGTATTTAAGAAGGGTAAGGTCTATCGGCGCTTGAAGGAAGAAGAGATCATCTCTGAATTCGTCAGAGAAGTGAAGGAAATGGCAAAAAGAGAAGAAAAGTGAAGCACATGTAACGTTACAGAGAAGGTAAGATGAAAAAAAAGGAAATTTCCGTAGAAACAGAAATGAAGTTAGAAAAATTAAGAGATATTCTCAGAGAAATGGGGAAAGTTCTTCTGGCTTTCTCCGGTGGAGTAGACAGCACCTTTCTTTTGAGGGTGGCTCATGATGTGTTGGGAGATAATGTTTTAGCCGTCATAGCCAGCTCGGTAACCTATCCAGAGAGTGAGAGGGATGAAGCAATTAGATTGGCTCAAGGATTAAATATTCGTTATAAAGTCATCCATACCTGCGAGCTTGAGAATCCTGATTTTGCAGGGAATTCTCCAGAAAGATGCTATTTTTGCAAGCAGGAGCTTTTCTCTAAACTTAACGATATCGCAAAGGCAGAAGGCATTCCATACGTTCTGGATGGCTCAAATTATGAAGACACAACCGATTACAGACCTGGGATGAGAGCAGCTGAAGAGCTGGGCATTCGTTCTCCGTTGAAGGAAGTGCAGCTGAAAAAAAACGAGATAAGACAGCTTTCCAAAGCATTCAAGCTTTCCACCTGGGATAAGCCTTCTTTTGCCTGCCTTGCTTCCCGTTTTCCTTACTACACAAAAGTCGATGCGAAAAGCCTGGAACAGGTTGGGCGGGCTGAGGAATACTTGAGAACGCTGGGTTTTACCCAGATAAGAGTCAGACATCACGGCCAGGTTGCACGGATCGAGGTTTTACCTGAGGAATTTTTGAAAATGATGGAGAAGAAGATAAGGGAGGCGATTGTAGAACATTTCAAAAAGCTCGGGTATATCTACATAGCGCTGGACCTTGCCGGGTACAGAACAGGAAGCATGAACGAACCTCTCTAGGAGTTAGCTCTGGGAGTCAGATTTTCAATTGCCTCCTTATCTATTGTATTCACGAGCAAGTAGTCTCAGGTTGTGAGTTCGCAGTGCTTGCCTGAATTATTCATAAAAACTGCCGACACTATATTTT
>DAOUYU010000039.1 GCA_030673995.1 Candidatus Aminicenantota bacterium | reverse complement strand
AAATTGCCTTCTTTTTCTACACAAATCAACTTTTTGAAAAAAGATGGCGGTCCAATTTTTTCAGAAATAATATCTGAAACCAATACCTGAGTTAAACCAGATTTCCGAGCCGGGTATTATATCAAGCAAAAGAGCAAATTCAAAGAAAATACCTATAGGCGCCTTCTCAAAAAGATAGCTTATTCCGAATGGAAGTCGTGCGCTAACTGTAATATCTTTATCGTTTTTAATTCTGGCCCCTATGCCGTAATAGAACGGAAGCTTGCCCTTCTTGACCCGAATAAGGTTGAAATCGTGAACCAGATAATCAGCATGTAGATGGAAAGCGCCATTTTTAGCGAACGACCAGGCGAGAGCTCCGTCTATCGCGGTTTTTTCTCCAAGCCATTTCTTGAGGCTAACACCTGCCGGTTCGCCCAATATCACGCCCACTCCAAAATCCTTTTTTTGAGCTGATAAACAGCCGGGAAAAACCACGGCCAGGAAGATAAGAATAACGAATGATCTCTTCATTTATATTCCTCCTCTCAGGGATGATAGGTCTAAAATTTATTTTCGAAAAAATACCTCCTTTTGGATATATATATAATAAAATCAGGCTTAATAATCAATGCAGCTGTGATCCTATGTCATTGACTTTTTAAATTATGAATACTATATAAGATATCTCATACTCACTATTCCAGTTTAAAAGGAGCATAAAAATGAAACTTGAAAGATTATACAAAAAAGCCATTGAGATAGGAATTGATAATGACCTGAGGGGAAAACAAGAGATAAAAAAAACCTTGAAGGAAGAACAAGAAAAATACAAAAACCTTAAAAAAGAAGAGGTTGAATATTACGACAAGGATCATCTGTTTAATCCCTTTTCAGATACAAGGGTTTTGAACGGACAGTTGAACACCGATATTAAAAAGGTGATAGTTGGAATCGACATGGAAGTCGGAGAGGTGCTGTTAACTCATACGCTAAACAAAGATAAAAATCAAAAAATCGATCTGATCATTGCCCACCATCCCGAAGGCTATGCCCTCGCCCAGATATCAGAGGTTATGAAACTCCAGGCAGATCTATTAGCCGATTATGGAGTAACCATCAGCGTGGCCGAACAACTCATGGAAAAAAGAATCGGTGAAGTAGAAAGAAGGCTCATGCCTGTTAACCACACCAGGGCAGTTGATGCTGCCAGGGCTTTGGGAATTCCGATGATGTGTATTCATACTCCTGCAGATAACTGTGTCACGAATCACCTGAAGAAAAGATTCGAGAAGGAAAAACCCTATAAATTAAAGAATGTGATGGAAATGTTGAAAAAAATCCCCGAATATAAAAAGTCGGCAAAATTGCAGTCTCCGCCTAAAATTGTGAGCGGTTCTGAGAACAACAAATGCGGCAAAATCTATGTCGATATGACAGGTGGCACAGAGGGTTCAAAAGAGATTTTTGAAAAATTTGCTACAACCGGCGTCAGCACCCTCGTCTGTATGCATATCAGCGAGGAACACCTCGAAAATGCAAAGAAAGCCAAACTGAATATTGTCATTGCCGGCCATATCTCAAGCGATGTTCTGGGTTTAAACCTTCTGTTTGACGAAGTGGAAAAAGAAGAAAAACTAAAATTTGTCAGCGCATCAGGCTTTGAACGAATCAGGAGGTAACCCGTCTTTAATTAAGACACTTGTCCCTTCTCCAGCAAATTATAGAATAGATAAAAAATTCAAATCCATAGAAATTGAGATAAAAAATAAAGGCTATAAGATTAATCCCGCAACGGATATTCTGCAAACGAGTGAAGGATTGAAGATTTGAGCCCATACTTTACCTGGGGTCAGGTGCTTTCCAGGTAAATATCAAAGCTACGAGGAAGAGGATTACGCCAGCAAAAATATACATCATCCTGTAACCATAAAGGTCTGAGATCCAGCCAAAAAAAGTAGCACCAAAACCCATTCCGACATCAAAAAAGGCAAGGTAAAGACTTATCGCCAATCCTTTATTTTTCCGACCTACTATATCAATAATATAGGTGCTCAAAGCTGGAAAAATGAGCCCCTGGCCAAATCCACCTATCAATCCGGTCAAGACAAACAACCATAAAGATTTAACTTGAGAAATCAGAATCAGGTTTGTGCTGATTACACATGCAGCTGGAAAGATAACCTGCTTCCGTCCATATCTATCAGATAAGTCACCAATCCAAAGCCGAGTAAAAATAGCAGCACATGAAAAGCTGAGAAAAAAAGGGCTTATTCTCTCAAGAGGAATGGATTTCCCGAATAGAACTATGAAATAGACAACAGCCGCTCGGACTGCTCCATGGACTATGGGCATCACAGATATAAAAAGAATTGTAAATATGGAGACGCTTAAAAGAGATTTTGACTTATCGAGCTGTCTCGAATTATCCGGTCTAACAACTTCCTTTGTCAACAGCATGCACAAAAATGAAGCTAGAAGAAAGGCCAGGCTCATGTTAAAAAGAGCGTCAAATCCAAATTTCTTGATGACTTCCTCAGCAAGCAGAGGGCCTAGGGCACTAGAAAGAATGCCGGCGAATCCGATGATTCCCATTGAATGTGCTAACCTTTCCACAGGCGCTAAATCAGAGCAAATGGTCATCGTAGCTGTCATGCTGATCCCCCATCCGATTCCTGTCAGTGCCCTCAAAAAGACCGGGAAGAGGCCCGCATCACCGATAAAGTGAAAAAAGGGAACCGTAACAATCAAAAATGCAATTCCGAAGAGAGATATTTTCCTCCGCCCCTTAACATCAATCATTCGTCCGAAAAAAGGGCGGATAAAAATGGCCGTGACACTGTGGATCCCCATAATCAAGCCAATCTGACTCTTTGAAGGATTAAACTGCTCCAGAAATAGAGGAAACAGAAAAAAAACCGTAATGCTCATGAATAAAAAGAAATAGCCGAACAGCGCTACAAGGAAATGCTTATTCCACATTGTTTTCATATTTTCTGTTCTGTCCATTTTCTTAAGAAAAGTAATGCTAATCAAACTAAGTAGTGTATTAAAAGCAAAATTCAACGTAAAGGGAAAAATTTATTTTCAGAAGATAGACTGCTGGCTGTCTTAGGTATGGGGAAAATAAGCGAAAAGGGGATAATGAAGGAGGGTTTTAGAACCCTGCCCAGCCAGCACAGCAAGGCTTTATTTCATTATAGCAAATCCACTAAAAAAATCAACTTTTTTTAATAAAATTCAACGGAAAGCGGAAATTTTTCTAACATCATTAATCATCGAAAAAACTTAACCGAGATGTTCTTAAACAGACCGGAAACATACGACATAATAGGGCATAATACGACATAATACGACATATTCGAAAAAAGTATTGACTCTTCCTCTCTTTATAAGTATTAAATAGAGTGGCTTTTTCCTATTTTTATAAGCACTCATTGAGAAGAAGTTTATATTAAAGATATTATAGGGTGCTTTGCTCAAAAAATAAAATGAGTGAGGAAAAAAGAAAGAATCCACGATTTAAGTGGCTTTTGCCTGCAGAACTCATAAAATCTGACGACAAGAATGAAATTGTTAAAAGAGCATCGATCTTTAATCTCTCTGAAACAGGACTTAAGTTAAATGTTAAGTTAAATATTAAAAAAGGTTCTCATATAAAGCTAAAGGTTTACTTTCCAGAAAAAAATATATTCACCTCGATCTCAGCAGAAGTTACCTGGATCAAAATTGTGGAAGATAATTTGGAAGCAGGGCTGAAGATAACAGAAATGGATGAAAAAGCCAAGAAGGAAATCTTCGATTGGATCGCTTCCGGCCAGATAAAAGAATAAAATATTTAATTAAAAAGAAGACATTATAAAAAGAAAAAGGACATAAAAAAGGGGACAGGCAACTTTTTAAGAAAAAAGTAGCCTGTCCCCTTTTTTACTGTCCCCTTTTTTATGTCCCTTTTTTTTAACCTGTGCCCTCTTAATGACTCTCTTCATGCGTTATAACCACACCGCACTCTTTTAATGCTTTCATGAAAGGCAGATACAATTCGGCATGAAAGACGTCTTCGGGAAAGAGACTCCCTCTCTTTGTAATTTCGCCGGACGTTATCATCTGAGCTGCAATCGAAGCGGGAAAGCTTGTCGTTTTGGCCATAGAGGTGTAGCCTTTTTCTTCATCATAGAAGTCTATCATTTCAAAGATATGGGTTGCAGGCTTCCCGGATTTCTTTCCTGAGACGACTATCCTCAACAAAGTCACATCTTTCTCTTTCCCAAGTTTCATCTTTGAATCCAGAACGAGCTCAATAACTTCCCGGGGAATAACTTGCTGGCCTCCCAGATGAACGGGCCGACGAGAAAACAGGCCGCATTCCGTCAGGATTTTAATACCCATGGCATGGCCTTTATGACGAATGGTCTTTTCATAGAGTTTATCCTTGATTTTTCCTTTCATTGTATGAAGCAGGGAATTCAAACCATCCGTATAAAAACATTCCATCTCTGGAAAAGAAGGAGGAAAAGAAATGGATTCAATCTCCGATAAGGACTGAACTTCTTTCACCTTTCCCTCTTTAAGAATGGGAACCATCCTCTCGTAAAAATCGAGAAGACTCTCCACAGCATACACGATCCTGTAATTCAAGGGAGGTCTGGGATGAACGGGATTTCCTCCGACATAGATAAGTGCGTCATCTGTTTCATCCAGCAGATGAACTGCCCTCCCTACACAGATATTGGTGATGCCGGGAGAGACTCCCAAACCGGAAATCAGAGTTATTCCTTTCTTCCTGGCTTCCTCATCATAGCCAAGACGTTCCAGAGGCTTCTCCCCTACTAAATCCACTAAATGAACACTCTTATGAACAGCCGTTTCAAAAGCCATGAGGCTGTGTTTATGGAGAAGGGCTGACAAAGCAACATCATGTCCGGTAAACATTCCTTCTCTCTGTTTTTTATTCTCCATATCTCTTTGAAGTGGAGTGAGCCTTTCGCTTCGGATAAAACTCTCTGCCTTTTTCAACTGCTTTGAGCTTATATCAACAAGAGTGACTGTGTTTTGGGTATCGGCCTCAATAAGGTCTTTAGCCAGGACAATCCCCATCTTTCCCGCTCCCATAACAAGAAAAGAGCTCATTTTTTTCTCCTGCGTTATGTGTATGATTTTAGAGAGATATTTTGTAACTTCTCAATAAGTGTGGTTAGACTATATTTGTGACGAATCACTGGATTCCTGCTTTCGCAGGAATGACAGACATTTACACTCAATCGTCATTCCCGCGGAGGCGGGAATCCATAGCTAGTACTCACACTTATTGAGAAGTTACGCTATTTCCACTCCACCTGAACTAACAAGCAGGCAGGCGTTTATTTCCCAATTTTAATTGGTTCATCGTTCAGAAAAATATATGGCTCTTCTTCTCGAACCTCGAATATCAGTTTGCCGTTGCCCTTTTTGTCCTGGACGAAATACTTTCTGATAGAATCCATGACTTTTCTGACAGCTTCTTCAGGGAAAATATTTTCTTTTATAATTCTATCCTCGAGCCCAGCTAGAGCATAAAGAGTCGCCGTTGCCTGTCCTGGAGGAGGTGTTGTCACCCCCTTAACCTGGAATTTCCCTTCAGCCTCTAATTTTCCAAAATGATGTTCCAGGGGAGAAAGTGAAAAGCTGATGACGAGCTTGGATTGAATGACTTCATTCATCATTCTTAATCCGAATTCAGCCATTTCTGACGAAGCTTGCTCTGGGGCTTTTTCTTGAAGAGACTGGGTCTTTTTAAATAATTCGAAGAAAGTCTCGAGCAAAGAAGGCGACATATGGTCAACATTGAACTCTTTTTTGAACTGTTTGATTTTTCCCAGAGTTTCAAGAGTTTTGTTTTCCGGGAAGATGAGGGTCGAACCCTGAAGATCTAAAGCAATTCCAAAATTATAAAATCCTTTCTCCTTGGAAGGTTTTAGATATTCACCAAACTTTATCTTATCCAGATAAACTTCTGTCTTTTCCTTTCCCTCTTTTTTGAAAGAAAAGGATAGACCTTCGGCATCTATAAAAACATCAAAGAGCGTTCTGGGTTCTTCTAAAAGTTCGATCAATTTTCCTTTGCTTTCCTCAGCCTGGCTGAACATAAGTGTAACAAAATCAGGGGCGGTATCCTGGCCTGATTGGATGCTGTTCACTGAAATATTCACCTGACTTACACCTTTGTCTTCAGATTCTGAGAGTATCTCCACATCCAGTTTTTCCAATTTCGTTTTGAGAGATTTGTTCAAGGAAGCCACTTTCATGATCAGCTCAAGTAGTGTGACCTTTTCTTCCAGGAAGGGGCTTATATCCAATTTATCCAGAGACAATTCGCCGTAGCTAAATTTGAAAACTGCTTTGGGGATTTCCTTGCCTGATTTCTTTATTTTCTCCACTGATGGCCCCAAAATATCACGAGTGTTCAGCTCAAAACTTAGCCCGGAAACAGAAGCAAGACCAAGATAGTTGTCCTCCGGCCCGTAATGAAGAACCATTTTTTCACAGTCGAAATTTAATACGAATTCCGGAAAAGGATAATTAATTTCTTTATAGATTGAAGAATTAAACATTAGCTTTGGCCCGAGAAGGGTAATAAAATACCGGGGAGCTTTCTTAGAACTTTTGGGATCTGCATTTATCTCTACATCAGATATGTCAGCCTCTATCTGAAATCCTGTGGAGACAGCATTGATCTTCTCTACTAAATCAATGGCCTTCTCCTTTTCTAATACAGGGAGTTTGGCTTTACACCCATTAAAAACCAAAGCACCTGAAACCATCCATAAGACAAGAATAACGAAAACCTTTTTTTTCATTGTACTCTCCTTTTTGTGTTTATTTTAAAACTATATCTGATTTTCTGATAACCTGATAAAACTTGAAAAAATCACATTAAACAAGACCGGGATTGATCCAACACCGGGAAGAGTTTATCAAAAGAAAGGCCACTTTGCCATAGCTCTCCTATTATTTTATTTTTTCTAACCCGCTCGCAATGCTTCCGGGCATATTATATAATGCTGCCTAAACGATTCCATGAAAGAAAAACTATTTTTTACGAACAGCAAAGGAATCAAGTTGTGTGCCATATTATCAAATCCGATGTCGGATAAAGAGAAACCAATTATCATTCTCTGTCATGGATTTACTACCGGCAAGGATGGAAACACCTACACACGGTTAGAGAAAATTTTAAACGAGAATGGGATATCCTCTTTTCGATTCGACTTTTTCGGACATGGAGAAAGTGAGGGGAAGTTCGAGGAGGTAACAACTTCAGAGGCGGTCAATGATATCCTGAACGCAATTCAATTCTTGAAGGACTCCGGATACGGAAAAATGGGCCTCGTCGGTTCGAGTTTCGGGGGATTAGCCAGCATAATCGCAGCCTCAAACAGGACTGATTTGTACGTCCTGGCCTTAAAATCTCCCGTCTCAGATTATTCTGATATGTCCATTGCCCAACAGGATAAGCAACAAAGGGACATCTGGAAAGAAAAGGGATTTATCTATTTTACAAATGGAAATGAGAGAGAACGCAGGTTAAATTATTCCTTTTGTGAAGATGCTGAAAAAATAAAAGGATACGAATCCGCCAAAAAGATCAAGCTTTCGGCTTTAATCGTCCACGGAGATAAAGACGAAACCGTCCCTGTTGAACAAAGTAAAAAAACGGCAAGCCTGATCGAAAACTGCAGGCTGGAAATCATCGAAGGAGCTGATCACAGATATTCCAATCCCGAGCATTATGAGAAGATGCTGGATTTGATTTCCCAATTCATCATCAACAACTCTTAGAATGTATAACCTATAGCGATTCCTATCTCTATACCTCCGATATTCTTTCTGATGCCGCCTGCCTCAACTCTGCAGTAGGAATAGTTTATATGAAAATCAATAATAGACTCTTTCATGACTTTCATATTACTACCCAACTTAGCAACGTAACCCATTCCCCCCTTACTTGCATTAAAGCCAGGTGTTGATTCTTCATATATATAGTAACTTAAGCCAACTCCCCCAAAAAAATTGAATTTTCCCGTAGACAGCCCGTATTTCACTCCTGTTCCAACCGGAAGAATCTTAATCCTATTCCCGCTTTGGCTCTTATAAAAATAACTGCTTCCAAGCCAAACTTCAAAATTTTTCAAGACACCAAACGATACCTCAGCTTCATATCCGATTCCTCCTCCATGAGTATTCCTGAGCGAACTCTCAGAAAAAATGAAATAATTCACTCCTAACTTTGCGCGTACTTTCTTCTTTACAGATTCTGCCGCCGGCAGGGAAGGAAGGACTGGTTTCTTCCCTTTGATATCCACCGGAACCTTTTCCTCAGTATCCTGGACAAAACTCTGATGAATGTAACCTGCGACGACAAGCCCGTACTCACCCGGAGATAAATTGACTCTGTACCACCCTCCCTTTTTTCCCACGGCTTGAAGAGAGATTCCATACTGAGCCTGGTGGATGATGTGACTTTTGAAATCCGGCTCTGTTCTTACGTTTGCCTGTTCGAATATCACCTGTACAGGTCTTGGAGATTGATAAATAATGACTTTTTCCCCTGAGATTATCTCTGGAGTTTCAACCATCATCTCCACGAATGAAATGTGTATAAAACCAGAAACCATAAGACGCTTTGTTTCAGAATAGCAAGACACATAATACCAGTACCCTCCTTTTTTCCCCGGCGAGAGTAAAACAAGAACCGTCCCTTTCTCTACAACCTCAATAACGGGACTTTCTGTTTCAGGGGCGGTTTGAATATAAGCCCCTTTGGTTATAACTTCCAGTTTATTACTCTGGGCTAATAAAAACGGAGATGGAAAAAATAAGGATATGAGGACAACCAGAAGCATTATTTTTTTCATCGATGCGCTGTTTCCCCTAATACTTCCATGAACTTGTATTTTCTCCTTTGGGTGCATTTTTTGTTATATGATCAGCCATCTCTCTCTCAAGTTTTCCTGTGTTCCTCCCGTAAGGGGTCCAGCCATGGCCTTTTCGCGGGCGGCCATACTGAAAAGAGCCGGCATAGTAAGGGTTTTTTGTGCTTTCAAGGAACTTTTCGAGCTCATACACAGCTTCATTGAGGTAGAAATTATCCATATCTCCACATGACATATTTATCTTCCCTACAAGCTTGGGTCCAAGCCATGACCAGTTTTTCTCTATGTAATACCGGAGGTCATAGTGTTCCTTCAGGTATTGGGCGACTTCATGGTCTATCTCCCCTGTCAGCTTATCCCAGAGAGGCTTAGGGTAACCATCTTTTCCCACAGGACCATAGGCAGCCTGCCATATATCAAGCTGCTGCCCTGAACGCCCTTTAGAGCCCAGCACAGCTTCCAACTGGCTGAGCTGCCTCAATACCACCAGAACCTGGCCGTGTTCATCTCTCATCATAGGACGCTCGATCGTCAACCATCCATATTTTTTGCTGAAAGCATTTTCATCCTCATAAATGTTTGTCAACTGGTAATAGCGGAAATCTATGGGATCAGGGAAAAAACTCCATGTCCCTCCGAAAAAATCGGGATGGAACACCTGTAAGGCCAGGGCTTCCCATCCTCCTGTGGAGCCGCCTGAAAGAACCCGGGCATAAGGCTTTCTGATAATCCGAAAATGTTCTTCAATAGAGGGAATGAGCTCGGTCATTATGGCATCTCCATAGGGACCGCAATTTTCAGAATTTACAGCATAAGAGTCATCAAAATAGGGGCAGGGGTGTTGAAAGGTGACGGCGATCATCCGGGGGAAATTGTCAGATGTCCAGATTTTATAAAAAGCACTCTTTTCTCTGAATCCGGATGGAGCGCGGAGAGAGAAATGTCCCTGTTTGTAGTGAACAGGATATAATACATCAGGGTGGGTGTCATAGCCTTCAGGAAGAAGGACTATTGCGCCTAAATAAATAGGATGTCCCCAAAATTCAGTAAGCAGTTTGCTCTGAATCTTAATATGTTTTACCCATTTGGTATCCTCCGGAATTTTAACGGGCGGGATCACCTTGTCCAGGCTCAGTTTTATGGTATATCCGGAAGAGGGATTGAGTTTAACGGATGTAACTTCACTGTAAAGGTTACCCGGAGAACGGTTAAACTGCTGTCCTTCCCATTGGTCCATGTGAGCCCATATCACATGACCATCAGAGCGATGAAATTGGGTATATATATTCACCAAACCCTGGGCAAAATATTTTCCTTCCGGAATCTCGTTCAAGCTTTTCAGAGGATACCCCAGAATATTTTCATCAATGACTATCACTTCACCTGGTTTTAGGTTCTCAATGTCCAGGCCAAAGAAAGGTACACTTCTATTCCAGGAACCTGCCTGCAAACGTGGCTCTCTCCTGTCATTTTCAGAGATCATCACAAACACACGCCCTGTTATTGCCTCTGCATGGACCGAGGAAGAAAAAGATATTTCAAAGCGAAGTTTTGTTAGCCTGGCTTTTTCACACGATATGTTTGTGAAAATAAAAAAGATAAAAATCAAGACCGGAAGGATGAGAACAACACTCTTTTTATTGAATTTCAATTTTTCCCTCCTTTTTAAAATAAGAGCGAAAGAGAGTGATTTTTGAAGTTAAATAAGAGATGATGGGAAATTTTACCCAGAAAGGTCTTTCCATGTCAGAATAAGATTATCATCCGGAATTTCATATTGCAAGAAGTGACATTAGAGTTTTTAGGAACTTCTCAAATACCCTCAAAACCATTACTCATCTCAGATAAATTTGTGTATGTCTCTGAAACAGATGAGAACGATAATTTAACCCTCGTTAAATTCAGATATCATCTCAGCGAGAAATAGGGCATGTGGTGCCGGAGGAGGGAGTCGAACCCACATGGAACAGAATGTTCCGCTGGATTTTGAGTCCAGTGCGTCTACCAATTTCGCCACTCCGGCGTGTTTGTTTTTTATCATTTTCTCAAATCCCAGTCAAGAGAAGGGCAATGAAGGACAATGAAGGAAGGACTATGAACAGTTTCTTGTTCATCCCTTTCCCTTTTGAGTTTAATATTTAATATCGGTTTCAACTGTAAAAAATTGATAATCTTTATAGATGACAGTCTTTCTAGACCTGAGGAATCTATTTCCCCTTCGGAGGATATATACTTCCTTAATAGAATATTTACTGGGGAAACGGATTCCTTTCTTTTCAAAGGCATATTCTGAAACCAATGTAATAAGGGGTTTTGCTCCCAGTTCCTTGGCCAATTCCCCTATTTTATCATAATTTTCTATAGATTGTTGATTCCATTCAGTTTTCAAGATAGTAAAATCACTTTTTTTCACCCAGATTTTCCCAGAAAGTTGATTGAGTTTAAAACCATATTTAGGAGCAGCTTCTAAAATTATAGCTTGTTCTCCCTTAAACTTCGCTTCTTTAACGATCTTATACTCATGGAATTGCTGCCAGTATTCACTGAGGAGCCCAATTGGTCCCATTATGACATTCTTGTGTTCAAAAATCTTGGTTTCTAATAGAGCGTTCTTTTTATTCATTTTCCGGCCGTTTTCTTCTAAAAGAGTTCTGCTCTCCTTGATTTTATTTTCGTTTTGGATCAATTGATAATAATAAACATAAGTATTTATTTCCATCTTTTGGCCACTCCTAATTGCCCGCATTATGATATT
>DAOUYU010000112.1 GCA_030673995.1 Candidatus Aminicenantota bacterium | reverse complement strand
TAGCAAAACCTGAAGGGCTGAAGGGAGTATCAATATTTATCATAGGAGATCCTTGATCTGGTGTGGGTCTTTTGCATGTGTTAAAGAGAATCAAGATCAATACCAGAGAAAAAACGAATATAAAATTTATTTTCATTTTCTGTTTCATTTTTATCACCTCTATTAGTCGGCATAATTGGCAAAGAATATGGTTAACCATCCTGTGGCTTGAACCCAATTCTGAGCCATGTCCTGGCCGTAAAAGTCCACCCTGGCTTTTACCTCTAAAACGCCCTCGCCGCCGCTGTCGTAGAGAGCAAGCAATGGAGGCTCAGCCTTGGCGACTTCTCTCACTATGATGAAAGAGATATCCGCAGTGGCCCCACAGTCTATTAGAATGGACATAGAGGCTTCGAACGAATAGGGAGTATTCACTCCTGGCACACTTAGGCGGTAATCGGGATTATCGGGATCACTGGGTAACAGGTAGGTAACAACGTGGCGCTTGACCGTTATGGCGTTATATTGTGATGTTCCACATCCCAGAGGTCCAAGGGGATCGGGATTCAAAAGCTTTACTGTCAGATTCGCTATGGCAGCATCTGCAAAAATAGTTGTGCCGGCAATGACATCTGATTGGAGATAGTCAGCGGTACTCCCCTCAAAATCCTTCCCCTCTATGCTCAAGACGATCAGCTGGCTGTTGGATTGAGAGTCATTCTCAATTGGATTGCAGGAAAGCAGAAAGATGGCAGCCGTTAAGATGACCGTTATTTTGAAAATATTTTTAGTTCTTTTCATTTTGTCCATCCTGTTATTTGACTATTCTGGGAGTTATAAAGATGAGCAACTCTCTATGTTGCTTCGTCCGGGACATGTTCCGGAAGAGGGATCCCAGAATAGGGATTTTATGCAGAAAAGGTACTCTTTCTCTGCTTACAGATTCCTCTGTTCTGAAAATTCCACCGATAACGGTGGTTCCTCCATCAGGAATGGTGACCGTGGATCTTGCGCTCTGTGTGATGATGGGAGGAATTCCGTTGACCAGGTTGGCGAAATCTGCAGAGTTATTCCGTATTTCAATATCCATGATAATAGTTCCATCAGCCGTGATCTGAGGGGTGGCTTTGAGTTCCAATGCTGCATTCTGGAATCTTACGGATGTCGTGAAATTGGAAGTCACCTGGACTGGGATCTGCCTCCCTTGAAGGATTTCCGCTTGTTTGTTGTTTTGAGTCGTCACAGTGGGGCTGGAGATGATTCGGCCTTGACCCTTGGTCTCGAGAGCAGATATAGCCATATCTATCCTGAATGTATCCAGCACATTGCCGAAGGAGAGGCCAAGTGCGGAATTGAATGCAGGGGCAGGAAGATTTACAGCGTAGCCGCCTAGGGGTCCTGAGATTCCCCTGGTTGCGGCTCCACCAGGGATAAGAGCACCATCGACCAGTGCGTTATTTGGAAACTGGAGGGATGTTTGGTTGCCGTAAAAGGGATCTGAAATGCCCCGGAATCCCCATTGAACACCGACTTGGCGGATAAAGTTGGAGCTTGCCTCGATAACCCGGGCTTCAATCGTGACTTGTGGAGTGGGGATGTCAAACACAGCTATGAGCTTCTCCAGCATCTCGATTCTATCTTTCACATCAGACATAACCAGGGTGTTTGTCCGTTCGTCGAAAATAATTTCTCCTCTTTCTGAAATTTTGCTGGCCAAGAGTTGTTGAACATCCTTAACTTTTGAATAGGAAAGAACAACCGTTTTAGTTTCGAGTGGTCCTGCTAGTTCCTTGCTTTCTTCGAATCTTCTCATCTCTTGCTCTTCTCGGGTGAGAACTGTAAGAGGAGCAATCCGGAGTATATTTCCTTCAACGATTTTTCCCATTTTGTGTTGCTTGAGGATGATATCGAGAGCTTGATCCCAGGGAATATCCACAAAATCGCACGAGACAGTCGCTCTCACTTCCGGGTCAAAAATGACATTGAAGCCATATTGAAAGCCTAGATAAAGAATCACATCACGTATGTCAGCGTCTTTAAATTTTAGACTGATAATATCTCCTGAGTATGAAAACTCTGTTTTTACCAGAGCCTTAGGTTTAAACCTGTCCTCCAGGAGTTTTTCCTGAGGAGGTCTGATTTTTTGTGGCTCGTATTGAACCGGAGCAGGTTTGACAGGCTTTTCCGGTGTCGGAGCGTCAGGTACTCTGACATATTCTGGTTCTGGAGCCTTGATCCATGGAGCTTCAGCTTTAGATTTCGGGGCAGTTGGAATCACAACTTGTGTTTCCCGGGTGGATGGAGTTCTGGTCCAGGGAGCTTTCGAAATTGCAGATTTGGGAGGTTCTGGAGATTTTACCCATTGAGTTGAAATTTCTGATGGTGTTGGAGCTGTTATAGGTGGCACCTGGGGCCTTCCTTCTCTAAAGAAGGAGACGACTATTTTATCTGCAGTCGTGTTTATGGTATAAAATTTCGGTTCAATCAGGTCAAAGACCATTCTTGCTACCGAGTGGGGGCCTGGGATCTGGTATTGTCCTGTTCTTACGTTCTTAACTCCCAGCTTTTGCAACGGATAGGCGAAAGTCGGCTCGAAATATATGGTATCTAAAATGTCGACGACTAAACGGAGAGGATCGTCTACGGCAAAGACCTGGAAAATCGCTTCTTCACTCAGCTTTGCCGTAATGTCCACCCTGTCTTTTCCCTCTGCAACACCAATTTCTTTAAATAAGATTTCCTTTTTAGCTCTTCTACTGAGTTTTTCTTCCACTTCCTGCTCAAGGACGTATCCACTTATAGTTTTTTTGAGCCTGTTAAGCTCAATTATTGTCCGGCCCGTTTCAGAATATAACCTGTACGGAACTTGCTCCTCTAACCCGATGAGAAGGCGGTACTTGTCAGGCCCTGTTTTTTCCACTTTTATGTCCTTAATAAGAGGTTCATCTTTAACAGTCTGAGGCTCTGCTGCTGATTGGACCCTTTCCATATCGATTACGATTGTTGAAGGAAGGTCTGTTGAATAGTATGTTCTGGAGATAGATGGAGGAGTTGTTGTTTCAAGAATGATCTTCGTATTGAGTTTCCCGGGTTGGACATATATCTTATTAATATTGACAGGGGATTCTTTATTAACGGTATATCCACTTAACAGAGCAATGAGATAAAGTAGGGGTAGCAATTGGATAAGTTTTTTCCTTTTCATTTTGTCGCTCCTAGAATTTTATTTCTTTTATTATAGTTTTTGCTTTGGCTAATCGAACGTTTCCTTGTCTTGACTGGCGGAAGATCACTCTGGAGGCTTCAATTCGCAGAACATATCCATCATAAAATCTGTCTCTGGCTTTAATGAACATAGGAAAGTTTCCAGGACCACTTATTATAGCTGTGTAAAGTCCTCCGGCCTTGACGATGCCAATCAATTTTACAGTATCTATAGACATTCCAGGCGATCCACTTTTAGCAGTGGGTTTTCTCTTTGATGGCGTTGGTTTCCCGAACAGATCTCTGAAAGGGTCCGTCCTTCCTTTTGATGTGTAAATAGGGCTAGCCTTTTTTCCTACCGTTTCATCGAGTTTAGTTTTTAAGTCCTCTATCTCTTTTTCCTCCTGTTTTTTCTCCTGAGAATGGAGAGGTTGGATAGACAGACATAAAAAACCAGCTAAAAGAGAAAAAATCAGGAATTTTTTCATCGTCTCCCTCTCTTTGCTGTCGGTTTTTTTATTGCAGGTTTAACCAATCCAAAAATATATGTTTTGGCTGTAAAAGATGCGGAGATTGTGGAGGCTGAGCTTTGCTGTCCGATGGATCTTATGGAGAATCCATCAATATTGAAGAGTCGTGAAAAACGGCTCAGACGGTCAAAAAATATTGCCAGATTGTGGAAGTTTCCTGTTATTTCTATCGGGATTGGCCATTCGTAGTAAAATTCTTTAGGGATTAACACCTCGGGGGAAAAATTTATTATATTTAACTTGGAATTGAGTGCTAGCTGATGCATTTTATTTAGAATATCCCATGTTTCCTTCTCTTGAGGGATGATGACTTCGAGTTCTTTTAGGGTTCCACTTAAGACTTTTATTTCAGCTTCAATTTTATTCAGCTCCTTATTTTTTGCCCGCAGCTTAATCACATCATTTTCAACCTTTATTCTGTTATCCTTAAGTGTTTTTAGCTTTCCACTTTGAGGCTTATAGTAGACCATATAGAAAAGTACGAAAGCGAGCATAGCCACAACAAGGTGTCCGTACCAAGGCCAATCTTTCATGTTTTCACCTTTTTTGTCTCTTTTTTTGTTGGAGGTTCAGGTTTAGGTTTTGATGGAGGAACATAAGTCGCATTCATGGAAAATTCATAAAATCTATTATTTTGTATCACTCTCTGGATAGAAGAGACAAGATTGACGTTTCGGAAATAGGGGATTTTATCTAGATTATAAAGATAGTCAGCAATCAATTTATTCGTAAGAGCTTTGCCTCTTACTTTGATGACTTTACCATCGAAATTAGTTTCAGTAAGCGAGATCCAAGAGGGTATGTTTTTGCTTAATTCGTCCATTATTCTCACAGCCGTATCCTGATTGAGTTTTAACTGGTTAATGAGGTCTATCTTTTTTATTATAGTGCTCCTTTGTTTTTCTACTCGATCTAATTTGGCCTCCACTTCTTTGAGTTTATTTTTTTCCTCTTGTGCTACTTGCAAGAAGTTATTTTCTTTCTTGAAAGTACTTTTTTGGAAAAAGAGAAGAACTAAAGCCACGACTATAACAGAAAAAAAGAATAAAGGCAGGGTTGCCGGGTTTTTTTCCTTTTCCGTCCTTTCGAGAGCAACACTTTCTTTTTTTTCAGGTTTTAATAGGTTTATTCGTATCATGGTCTTACTCTTCCATTTTCCTGGTTGCTAGTCCTGAAGCTACCCCAAAGAGGGGAGACAGTTCCTGGAAAAAAGTAGAATCCAATTTTTTATCATTATAGAATATGTTTCGGAAAGGGTTGAAAATTTCTGCCTCAATTTTGAATCTGTCTTCAAAAGATTTAGCCAGGCCTTTCAAATTGGCCAATCCGCCACTCAGGAAAACCTTATCAATTTTCTTTTCTTTTTCTTCTCCCGCCCCGTAAAAAGAGAAAGTTTTTTCGACTTCCTCAAAGAGATTCTCCACGTTAGTGTTAATAGCACTCTGGGATTGCTCTTCAGGAATATCCGCGACGGGCATCCCCTTCAGTATTTTTTCTGCATCTTCAGAACTTATCCCCAGATCTTTTCTTATGTTTTCTGCGATGAGGGCTCCACCAATAGCAAGGTCTCGAAATAACTGAGGTGTTTCCTTTTCCGAAATGATGACATTCGTTGCATTTGCACCAAGATTAATCATGGCAACTGTTTTTTCTTTAGAAACCTCAGGATAATTTACTTCCATTGTATTTTGAAGGGCAAAAACATCGACCTCTATGACTTGCAGGTTTTTCTTTGCTTGCTGAACGACGTTACTGTAATTGGAGACTTTATCTTTTTTTGCAGCCACAAGAAGAATATCTACACTTGTGTCACCTGAAGGGGAGGATGGTTTCATGATGGCGTAATCCACGTTTGTCTCTTCATAAGGATAAGGGATGTTGTGTCTTGCTTCCCAGATGATGGATTCGGCTAATTCCTCAGTTTCCATAGCAGGGAGGGATATTTTTTTTATGATCACTGAACTTCCGGAAACGGAGATGGCAACATTTTTATTCGAAATCTTATTTCCGTCAAATATCAACTTTATTGTTTCAGCAACAGCTTCAGAGTCTATGATCGTCCCTTCCACTATTGAGTCATGAGGGAGATATTCCAATCCTATCTT
>DAOUYU010000076.1 GCA_030673995.1 Candidatus Aminicenantota bacterium | reverse complement strand
TAAGAATCTTTTCCATATCGTGCTTCCTTTATAAAAACAAGCATCCTTTATAAAAAAGAGAATATATCTTGATAGAAGCTTTCGTTTATAACGCCTGCATTCATCCCTTGCTCCTGCGCCTGAAAAGGACAGACTATATTAGCAGGATAATCTTACCAGGGCAACAATATCAGAAAAAAAATATCAAATTGAAGGATTTCGATTCAGGTAAAAAATATAAGGGTCAAAGTGAGGTAAACCAGATAGAGTCCTAAAAGCACAAAACCCTTTATCTTTCCCAACCGGCACCCGATTCTCATGGACACAAGCATGACAACTACTATCAAGATCATAAAAGGAAATATGAAGTTGATGAAGTCCACTCCAACCTTTATCGGATTAACAACGGAGGCAAAACCTATGATCCACAGAATGTTGAGGATATCCGCACCGAGGATATTGCCCACTGCAATCTCCCCTTCTCTTCTCAGGGCTGCGGTTATACAGGTGCTTATTTCAGGAAGAGAAGTCCCGATGGCAATGATGGTCGACCCGATGATCGCCTCGGAAACAGAGAGATATTCAGCGATGCGAATGGATGCCTCGACAACAATCCAGCAGGTAATGAAGACCCCCGTAAGCCCTCCAAGAAAAAAATAGACCGATCTCTTCAATAGAGCTTTTTTCGCCTTGTTGAGATTCCTGCTTTTCTCACTTTCATGATCTGTGTCCTGATTCTTTAATTTGAGGCTGGCTCTCTGACTTTTGATAATGAATACAAAATAAATACATAAAATAACGAGGAAAACCATCCCTTCAGCACGGCCGATCGTGCCGTTTCTTGCCAGAAGATAAGCAAGAATATCAACGGAGAGAAGAAAAAGGCCGACTTTCTTTAAGATTCTGCAGTTGATAGTGATTGCAACAGGAGCCAGAATCGCTGCCAGGCCAAGGGCAATTCCATCATCACAAATCACAGAACCGATAGCATTACCCAGTGCAATCTCTGAATGTTTCCGAAAGGCAGCAATGACCGAAGCTCCAAATTCGGGAGCCGTTGTAGCCATGCCCACCAGCACTATACCAACGATTAATTTTGGAATGTCCAGTGCTCTGGCTACCCCTGATGCACCTTTGACAAAAAAATCCGCAGCTTTAAATAAAATGGCAAAAGAGATAATCAATGCTCCAAAATAAAGATAGATCATCGAAACACACTATTTCCTGTAAAGGGCTCTTCCGTTAAAGATGGTTATTTTGACTTCAGTTTTTGGAATGTCTTCAGGCGGGATCTCAAATATATTCCTGCTGAGCACAACAAGGTCAGCCAATTTCCCCTTTTCTATGGAACCTTTGATGTGTTCGGAAAACTCTGCGTAGGCTCCATTCAGCGTATAAGCCTTAACGGCCTCCTCCATGGAAATTTTCTGTTCAGGGAACCAGCCTTCAGGATTTCCGCCATCCGTTGTCCGGCGTGTTACCGCCGCATAAATCCCAGTCAGTGGATCCAGGGGAGCAACTGTCCAATCCGAACCACAGGCCAGCACAGCTCCTTCATCCAGGAGGGATTTAAAGGCGTAGGTGTGCCTGCACCTTTCCTTGCCTATCTTCCTTTCTGCCCACCTGCCGTCATCTGCGGCATGAAAGGGTTGAACAGACGCAATGATGCCAAGCCGGGCCATCCGTTCAATATCCCCGGGAAGAAGATGTTGAGCATGCTCAATCCTCCAGCGCCTGTCTCTTTGTCCGCCCCGTGCTATCACCTTTTCAAAAATATCGAGGATCATGTTATTGGCCCTATCTCCGATAGCATGAATAGCAACTTGAAGCCCGGCGCTATCGGCCTTCATGATCCTGCTCTCCATGATGCCTTCAGGTAACATATGGGAGTGAAGCAGCCCTCTCTTTGCGGGATTATCAGTATAGGGTTCGAAAAACAAAGCCGTCGACGATCCCAGCGACCCGTCAACAAACCCTTTTAATCCACCTATCTTTAAAAGATTATCACCGGAAGAAATTCGTTGCTTTAGACTGGAGAAAAGGTCAATCTCGGGTATCTGTATATAGACATTCACACGGGCTGTGAGTTTACCAGCTTTCAGAAGCTCCTGATAAACCTCAAGGTCAGAAGCAGAAGCCATATCATGGACTGACGTTACACCCTTTTCAGCAGCATGTTTCAGAGCGACCTCTGCGGCCTTCATCCTTTCCTTGAGAGAAGGTTCCGGAATGCATCTCCTGACAAGATCCATGGCGGCATCTTTCAGAATCCCCGTCGGCTCCCCTGTCTTCGGGTCTTTGAGGATTTCTCCTCCCCCGGGAGAGGGAGTACTCTGAGTGATCCCGGCAAGGCGCAAAGCCAGGCTGTTGGCAAGAACCATATGACCATCATGGCGGTTGACACAAATTGGATTTTTTGGAGTGACCGCATCGATCCATTCCTTTTTTGGGAGCTCCGGAGGGTTAAACTGCTGATGGTCCCAGTCGCCGTTGAGAATCCACTCTCCTTTCTCCATTTCCTTTACTTTGTCTCTTATTCTGGCTGTAAATTCCTCACGGCTGTTCACATCTCTCAATTGAATGCTCAAAAGAGAAAACCCTCCACTCAAAAAATGAGTATGGCTGTCGATGAAACCGGGAAGGACAAAATCTCCTTTTAAATCGAAAACCTGTGTCTTATCACCGATTTTCTTTTTAATCTGTTTGGAGGAACCCTTTTCAACGATCTTATTTCCTACAACAGCCAGGGCTTCTGCCCAGGGCTGATCCGGATCGACCGTCCAGATGGCACCGTTGAGAAGAATGATGTCAGCCATTTCTCTCAAAGTTCATATTATAAAGTTATCCTATCGAAATCTTTGGGGACGATAACCGTTCCTCTGAAGCTCTGACGGATCTCTTCCTCTATTTCAGACAGCGAGAATTCCAGTTCGCCGAAGAAATGAAAAGGAATAAGGCATTTGACACTGCTATTTTGGGAAAGTTGCCCCAGTTCGAGGGCGTTAGAATGCATCCGGCGGAGAGAAGGATACTTCTTAAAAAAACGGGAGGGAGCACTGCAATCATGAATAAGATAGTCGATCCCCTCCGCTTCTTGAAAAAGATGTGGGCTTAGACTCGTATCCCCCGAATAAATCAATTCCTTTTTTTCCCTCTTGAAGAAGAAATGATAAGCCAGTGAGGAAGAATCATGAGGAACTCTGAAAGAAGTACACTCCAGGAAGTCACCCAGCATAAAACCATTTCCGGGCGTCAGGGAAACACAATCAATCCTTGTTTTTATTTTCGGCTCCTGCAAATGAAACAGATCAAGATAGCTCCGGCAAAAATTGACAGTCTCTTCTGAACCAAAAAGCTGGATAAAACAGTCATCCAGCATCAGGCTGTGAACAAAGGAAGCTAATCCATAAATATGATCAGGATGAATGTGCGTCACAAGAATAGAATGGACTTCCCGCGGATCAAATTTAAACTTCTTTATTTTCTGAATAACGCTTCCGGGGCAGTCGATCAAGATCAACCTCTCGTCATGCTTAAGGAGAAAAGAAGCATTATCCCTCTCCTCGGTGGGAACCGCTCCCCCTGTTCCTAAAAAGCAAATCTCAATCATTATCTCGTTTTGATATCTGTTTTATAGCATGAATTTTCACAAAATCAAAGAAATTGTTAAAAGGGGGTCAAATCTTTATTCTTGGAGCGAAAAAGGGGACAGTCCCCATTTCTTGTCCTCAGAAAGGAGAAAAAGGGGACAGGCAACTTTTTTAGAAAAAAGTAGCCTGTCCCCCTTTTCGCTGTCCCGGTTTGTCAATAATAAAAATTTGACCCCATTTTCTTTGACCCCCTTTTCTATTTGACCCCTTTTATTGTTGACAAGAAATGAGGTCTTTAAATATCATATAAATGTCATACAATATTAATGGCATATCTAACCAAACGGCATACATTGATAAACCTGGATTGTTCATAAAATATTAAAAAAAAGGAAAGACAATCATGAAAAAACAAATCCTTACATTATTAATCGCAACCCTTACATTATTGATTGCAGCATTATGTCTAGGTTTCTCTTCTTATCAAATTCAAGAAGAGACATTGGTGATTAACGTTGAAGTGCCGGTAAGAGTTTTCAAGGGAAATACATTTGTCGATAACTTAACAATAGAAGATTTTGAAATCTACGAGGATGGCAAGCTGCAGAAAACAGAGGCAGTCTATCTGATCAAAAAAAAGAGTATAGAAAGAAGGGAAGAGAAGAAAAGATTTTCTCCTCAAACTTCAAGGCACTTTTATCTCTGGTTTGAAATATCAGAATATATGCCGAGGATAAGTGAAGCAATAAGGTATTTTTTCGACACTGTGTTTTTTTCCGGAGACAATCTTGTTATTGTAACTCCCCTGAAAGCCTATCATCTAAAAGGGTCAAGCTTTAGAGATGAGTGCGGGAGAAGAAATCGCAAATCAATTGATAGGTATTTTAAGGAGAGACGCGACAGCGGGAAATGCGGAATACAGAGCTGCACTGAGAGACCTTCGAGAGATTATCAATATTATAGAAGCTCAAGCTGGAGAGGACAGAGTCTTTCCTCAAGAGATTGAGGATTCAGCCCCTAATTTCTTTAATGTCGGTTCCCTGGAAGAAGTCGTGCAGATGTATTCCACTGTTGTGACCAAGCTAGAAAATTTAAGAAGACTGGACCGGTAGAAGCTTTTAGACTTTGCAAAAATTCTGAAAGATAAGGAAGGACAGAAGCACATTTTCCTTTTCTATGAAAGAGAGTTTCTACCCCAACTTAGCCCGAACACTATAACTAAATTTATGAGTCAGTACCAGGGCTCTTCCCTGCAACATGATCTGATTAGCCTTTTTGAAACCTATCATAGAGATATCTCTATGGACATGGAAAAAGTGAAGCAGGCTTTTGCCGATTCCTCCCTAAGCATACATTTTTTATTCTTAAAGAAAATGAAAGATCATAGACCCGGCCTGATGATGCAGGAAAGATCTGAAGATATATTTCGTGTGTTCAATCAGATGGCTCAAGCTACGGGAGGATTAACAGAAAGTTCGGCAAACCCTGCTTTTGCATTTAAAAGAGCTGTCGAGGCTTTTGAAAACTATTACCTTCTCTATTATTCACCTGAAAAATTACAGAAGAGATGGGAAATTTAAAAAAATAGAGGTGAAAGTCAAAAACAAAAAGTTTAAAATCACACACCGTGCTGGATATTTCGCAAATTAAGCATATGGTTTTGGGGGATAGACTCGCTCCCAATCAGATTTTTAACGCCATTCTCCGTTCAGCCTTCTCGGCGGCCTCGAAACTCCGCACCACAGTTCATAACATACGCCGTATGCTCTTTTTCATAACTTAACCCGCATCTTTTTCCTGTCTCGTGCTCAAACATCTCGGCCGGCTGACTTCGTCAGCTTCCCTCGAAGGCTACACTCCGAAGGCTAAATCTTCAATGGTCGCTGCGTCTATCCCCCAAAACCTGGTAGTGAAAAGAGAGAAGAGGAAACACGACTGGAGGAAAAGAAATGATGACAATGAAAAATTATTTATTTTCAAATTTAAAAAAAAGTATTATAATAGTATTGAATAGTTTAGTTATTACAGGAGGTAGCGATGAAACACAAAAAAAACATTTATAGTTTTCTCCTTTGTTTTGCGATTTTGGCTCTCTGTGTTCCCGGCATATCTAAAGTTAAAACAATTGAAAGCACGTGGGCAGCCACACCAGTTAATATTGACGGTTCGAACACTGACTGGGAAGGTGACAGCTTGACTTTGTATAAAAAGACAAAAGTTGATTATGCCTTTAGAAATGATTCTGATAATCTGTATGTGCTTTTTATGTTTAAAGAACCTAGAAAATTTATGAGCACAATCAATTATACAGGCATGACTCTCTGGCTCAATACTGAAGGAAAGAAGAAAAAATATTATGGCATCAAATTCTCAACAAAGATGGTGTCTGCTGATAACTATATTTCTATATTAGAAGAGATAGCGGGGCCACTGCCTGAGGAGAAGAAAAAAGAAATAAAATCAAAACCCACCTACCGGGTCTTTCATAATGAAGTCATTGATAAAAAGGGCAAACCCGCTTCAATCACCACTGGCCCCACTGCTCCTTTGTTTAATTCGGGGGGGAAAAAAATACTTACGTATGAGTTCAGAATTCCTCTTAAGAGAGATGAAGAGCAGCCTGTCGGCATAGGAACAGAACCTGGAAAAATAATAAAAATAGGATTTGAATGGGGCGGACTGACCAAAGAATTGAAAGAAAAGAGGTTGGCGGGGCAGATAGAAGGCGGCACTACCGGCAGATCGCAAAGAGGTACTGGTAATTTCGGGAAAGGTGAAAGAAGGGCTGCGGGGGGTAGTGCTTTAGACTCAATGAAATCGGTTAGAAGAGGTGCTAAAAAGTACTCATTCTGGGCAGATGTAAAATTAGCCGGGAAGCAATGAAAACCCATCAAAACCAGTTAAAGTGAAGAAAAGAATCCTTCTCCTCTTTTTTATACTGACCGGAATCGTTCTTACAGATGATCCACTCCCGGCCTCAAAAAGGAAGCAGGCAAACTTCAATGTGCTCCTCATAACCATAGACACGATCAGGCCGGACAGGCTCAGTTGTTACAGCACAAAATATCTCAAGACTCCTCGTATAGACGCCCTGGCCTCAAAAGGTGTCGTCTTTGACAGGGCTTTTGCCCACAATCCAACCACTCTTCCTTCTCATACCAATATTTTATTGGGCACAACTCCTCTGTATCATGGTGTTCACGATAATTCGAAGTTCAGGGTATCTGAAGATTTTCTCACTCTGGCTGAACACTTAAAGAGCAACGGATATTCGACCGCAGCTTTTATCGGTTCTTTTGCTCTCGATTCCCGCTTTGGCTTGCCTCAAGGATTTGATGTTTATGATGATTCTTATCCTTCTAAATCTTCTGCTGCATTTGTCCCTCCGGAGAGAAAAGCCGAGAAGGTTATTCATCCGGCTCTTGACTGGCTCGAAAAACAAGACTCCAAGTGGTTCGCCTGGATCCATCTCTGGGACCCTCATACGCTTTACCTTCCGCCAGAGCCTTTCAAAAGCCAATTTAAAGATGACCCTTATTCAGGAGAGGTCGCTTACGTTGATTCTGAATTAGGAAAACTGTTTGATTACCTGGAGAAAAAAAATCTGATGGAAAATACTCTCATCATACTGACAGGAGACCATGGGGAGTCTCTTGGTGAGCATGGAGAACTCACTCACACCTATTTTGCCTACAACAGCACTCTCTGGGTCCCTTTGATTTTTGCCGGTCCGGGAATAGACACCCGCCGGATCGATGAATATGTCAGTCATATCGATATATTTCCATCTCTCTGTGATTATCTGGGGATAGAAAAGCCTTCTTTCCTCCAGGGAGTTTCCCTCCTGCCTTTAATGGAAGGGAAGAAAATAGAGAAGAGAGCCATCTATTTTGAATCATTAGCCCCTTACTACAACCAGGGATGGGCTCCTCTTCGAGGATTCATAGAAAAGAGGGAGAAATTTATAGACTCTCCCCTGCCTGAACTTTACGATCTGGAAGATGATTTTGATGAGAAGAAAAATATTGTCCAGAAGATCAATCCGGATAGATACAGGAAGAAGCTCAAAAAGATCGAAGAAGAATTTTCTTCTCCTCAGGAATTGCAAGGCCGTCAAAAGATCGACCGGGAGGCCCTGGAGAAACTGAGAAGTTTGGGATACATTGACTCTCCTGTTTCTCAGTTAAAGAACTCTTACGGACCGCAGGATGATTTAAAAACACTTCTCCCTTTACAGCAAAAATTAGACAGGGCGATTATCCTGCATGATGGGGGTGAAGTGGAGGCAAGCACCAAATTACTGAATGAAGCTATCCAGAAGCGGAAGGATTTTGCAACAGCTTATCTGTACCTTTATCACATCTACAGAGCTCAAGGACGGACAGAGAAGGTTATGGAGATCATGGAGGAGGGATTGAATAATAACCCGGAAAATTATTCGATTTTTTCAACCTATGGCATATTTTTAGTTATGGAAAAAAAGTGGGATAAGGGAATCGAGGTTCTCGAGAAAGCGCTTGCCTTGGTAGACTTTGACCCCG
>DAOUYU010000139.1 GCA_030673995.1 Candidatus Aminicenantota bacterium | reverse complement strand
CAGTCTCAAAATAATAAGCGGCTTCTTTATAATTTCTATTTTTTTTAGAAAGAGAGCCTAATTCGATTAGCCGGTCGACATCTATCTCGAAGAATTGATTCTGCTTATATACCCGGTCAAGAAAATCCCCGAAGTCAGAGGAATATATCTTATATAACTTCTTAGGGTCGTCAGTCAATTCAACATATTTTTTTCCATGCTTACCTGGAAAAACCGGTTCTCCATACATAATCTTGTTCCCCTCTTTTTTTAAGGGGATAAGCATCCCTTTATTGAGTGAGCCTAAATAGAGATAAAAATTCCTCTCCGGAAAGCATTCAAAGAGCCTGATGTTTTTTTCGTCTCTATTATGGGCATAAATAATATTTCCTTTGAGTTGAGGATCATTATACTGAAAACCGGAACCCCACCACCATTTGTGGGGCTCAAAATCAAAAGGATGATAAAGGAACTTCAAAATAACCACTGATTTTCCAAGAGGGAGTGGTTTCAAAGTGTTATTTATGTTGGGAGAGGTTCTGCAGAAATTTTTAGAAAATGTAAAATAATTCCATTCATTGTCCGGAGGCCAAATCCAACTTGGGAAGCGGACAGAAAAGGCATAAGCTGTAAAAATGATTAAAATCCCGACTGTTATTTTTTTAACTTTTAGTCGATCAAACTTCTTCCATTTAGATGAGACCAGCTGAGGTATTTCGCTGATTCCATGGGCGCTGAGCAGAAGAAGAATTGGAATTGTTTCAAAGTACATTCTTGCACCGATAAAGACTTGGGTTCCCCAATAAAAGTATAAACCTGCTGACAAAGAAATAAAACCGGCAGCTAAGAGGATATCTTTTTTTCTGTAACCTGGCCTTATTTTAACAATCCAGATAAGAGGAAAGATGGCAAAAAAAGAAGAGAGCGGCCAGCCAAACAGATATTTGTTTATTTCTTGCATACTCTCACCAATCTTGGTTGAACCAAGAAATGGAGTATGGGGTATATCTGTGTATCCCTTTCGGCCAAAGCCGATACCATGCTCTTCACCGTGGCTGACAATATACCCCATGCGTAGAGGATGTCCGTTTGTTATTTGGTTATAAATAAATAAAACAGAAATAAAGGCAAAGATTGTAAGGGCAAGAACCAAAGTGTTCTTTATTCTTTTCCTAAGATCTTTAAGCAGTACAAACACAAAGTAAGTTAAAAAAGGAATTGAAATTAAAACAGCACTAAATGGCCGAATAAGAAGAGCCATTCCCAGGCCGATTCCGGCAAATAGTCCGTTTAAAACAGATGGTTTTTTGATGGAGCGGAATAAAAAGAGCAAAAATAAACTGGTAAAAAACAGGCAACTAGTATGAGACAGCATTGTGGAGGACATAAGCAGAAACCAGATTGAAATTGCTCCCAGGGCGGCAGCTAGAACTCCGATCTGGTTGTTAAAAATTTCTTTGCCAAGGAGATAAAAAAGAATAATTGAAAGCGCGGCTAAAAAAGGATTTATTAACCAGGGTGCATGAATAAGCAGACCGAGTAGCAGCAGTAAAGGATGACCCGGAGTGTACTGGCTGTACCATTTTCCGTTATTTATCATATGAGCAAAGTCAAAAAACTCTTTTTCACAGGGGGAAGGAGCATAAAGCCGGCCTGATTTAAATATTTTTGCCTGAAACACGTAATCAATTTCATCATGAACGTGGGGAGTATGATTGAAAATAAAATAGGAAAATAGATTGGTGAAGACAAAAACGAAAAGGGCACAGACGATAACAGGCCAGGGAATATTAATTTTCTTTCGCATTAAAATATCATGTTTTTGGTTGCTTTTATTGAAAGAGCCGCATCCCGTTGACAGCCGTAATTTTGTGCGATCCAGACCTGATAAGGCAAAAATTTTGACAGAACCATGGCTTTATATCAATCGCCTCTTGTGATGAATCTAGGGATGATTTTTTTTGACTTTTCTCCTCTTAAGAGGTGATATTCGAACATGAGCGTAGAAGAACAAAAAAGACATCTTAATAAGAATAGGGAAAAAGGTGCCAGATAGAAGTACCAACAAGGTAAATCCCCTTTTATCTCAACCCATATATTTTGTGAAGCTGGATCGAGAGCTTTATATTCTTAAGCCCGGCCCTTAAGGCTTGCCTTAAAATCTTCATGCCCAAATCCATGCTCCATTTCCTGTTGGATTGAGGCTGGAGAAGGAGGGGTGTCTTTTCTGGAAATTCTTCTCTCAGCCGCCGGATCGATTCAAAATTTATATCTTTAGTCAAGATCACTTTCACTTCTTTGGCTTTTTTCTTGTATTCAGGGTGGAAGAAGTAGTTGGCCGGTTTTGGAGATATGGAATACCAGTCCACAGGAATATCCTGGAATAGTGTAGCGTTGGTTTCAACCTGAATGTTGAAGCCTTCTTTTTTCAGTTCTTTGACGAGTTCTGCGACACCCTGCAGAAGCGGTTCTCCCCCTGTCAGACAAACCCATTGGGCTGGGAATCGGTGCTTTAGTTTTATGATCTCTTCAATCACCTGGCGCGTCGAATATGCATTGCCCTCTTCCCATGCGTATTGAGTGTCGCAGAAGGGGCATTTAAGATTGCATCCTGAAAAGCGTACAAAGAGGGTGGGATACCCCTGCCTGAGCCCTTCACCTTGAATGGAGGGAAATATCTCAGTTATTTTCAGAATATGTGGCTGAGGCATCCTCTGATTCCCAGACAGTCACTTCTTTTACAGGAAAGTGTTTTTTTAATGCAAAGAAAAAGTGACGGGCCAAATTCTCAGCCGATGGGTTGAAATCATAAACTTCGTTGAGAAGAGTATGATCGGGTAGGATTTCAGATAATTTTTGTTTGATTTCAGTAAAGTCTATACCGATTCCTGTCTTATCCAGCTCTGTCACCACAACATTGACTTCCACATGAAAAGTATGTCCATGTACTTTTTCACATTTTCCCCCGTAGCCCTTAAGAAAATGTGCTGCCTGAAATCTGTCCTTGACTTTGAGTGTCCAGCTCATATTTTACCTTCCTTTTCCAGCCTTAGAATTAATGGGTCCCTCTGTCCGACCTCCTCCCAGGCTTTTTGACGCAAAAAACATGAGGAACATTTCTGGCAGGGGATTTCTTCTCCGGAATAACAGGAAACAGTGTAGGAATAGTCAGCTCCAAGCGAGAGACCCTCCTTTATGATTTGTGATTTCTTCATTTTCACAAAAGGGGCGAGGATCCTCATCTTTTGCTCATTTAGAGAGGCTGTTGTCCCCTGGTTTATGGCTTCTTCCATTGCTTCAACAAATTGCTTTCGAGTGTCAGGATAATTAGGGGAATCGATGATGTTAAAGCCACAGATAATAACCTTTATCCCTTCGACTTCGGCCCAGCCTGCTGCCAGAGCAAGAAAGATGCCGTTTCTGAATGGTACATATGTCGGAGGAAGGCCCTCCTCCATCTCTTCTAACTTTTCATACTCTGGTAAAGGAATTTTGGTGTCGGTAAGCGAAGAGCCTCCTATCTGTTTGAGATCTATCTGAAGAGTTTTTTGGGGAATGCCGAGTTTCTTGGCCAACATTTGAGCCATAATTATCTCAATCCTGTGGCGCTGCCCGTAATCGAAGGTCAGAGAGTGGACTCTCTCGAAGCGCTTGAGAGCCCAGTAAAGAGAGGTTGTTGAGTCAATACCTCCAGAGAAGAGAACGATGCATTTTTTCATTTTGGATGGTTCTACGCCAGATAATAAAAGATAAAGCCTTTTTTTTCAAGGCGCTTTGCTTGACATCCTTTTTTTGCGGTGCTATATATTTCGAGAATTGCGGCGAGCATTGCGTACAGCAATGGAAGAAACATGAAGAACGAAAGTGTAAAAGATATAAACGACAGAAAGCCGGAGAAGGCATACGAGCTTCTTTCCCTGGCTGATAAGGGAGAAAATATCACAGTCAGAGATGACCAATACGATTTTTCATGTCTTTTAGATTCAGTTAAGCTTTGCCGGCGAAGAAACGGTCGTTTTCGCTTGATTGACTCCGGTAAGCTCGACATCTTTCAGCTTGAATGGCTCGGAAAAGCTGGGGCAGACATTTACACTTCAGATGAAGCAAGGTCAGATGTTTCTGGACTGGAGCTTGTGAATAGAGCATGTAAGGGGGGGAATGCTTTTGCTTCCTATTTTTTTCACGGTCCCTTAGAGTCAGAAGAAGGATCAGAGTCTATATCTTTCTCTGAGCTTCAGAAGATAGGAATAAACGGAATCTATCTTCACCTTACAAACAGGGAAAATAAAAGAGAACTTTCTCAACTGAATGACCTGGCATATGCCTGCCGGAAGGGAGGAAGCTGGCTTGTCTACTATCACCATGGTGTCCTGGAGTCATCCTTTGAAGAGCTAGGGATAAACGATGCCTGGATTCATGTGTCTGACGATAGCCTTAAAGAATCTGAAGACGGGACTCAGGTTTTGGATAAAGTGAAGTCTTTGCTTGCTTCAGGAGCAAAACTTGTTATCCATCTGGAGAAGGGATTGGACTTCCTCTTGCTTCGCGATATCATGAAAACCGGGGCTTTTGTCTTATTTAAATCTTCCCTCTATGATTACAAGTCTCCTTTTAGAGTGCTGGAAAGGGAAGCGAGAAAAAGAACGGTTGATTTCCGGGCTTATTATCTTTACTTGACCTTCCTGCCCTGAAAAAATTTGGGATTGTCCCCTTTTTTTCTAAAAAGCTCATATCACTGTAAATATAATATAGTGTCGGCAGTTTTTATAAATAATTCAGATTGCCTGGATTATTTACGAGCCGAGGTTGCTGTAGCGGCGAGGCCGCAGCCCATGAAGCTGTAGTGAACTACTGCGAATGGGCTGCAACGAAGCCGATGCGGTGAGATCGGCTCGCCCGAAGGGGAAAAAATGCCGACTTATAAT
>DAOUYU010000122.1 GCA_030673995.1 Candidatus Aminicenantota bacterium | reverse complement strand
GTAAGCTTTGAAGGATCGTTTGTAGTCAGGTCAGGACTGACCTCTTCCCAGTACTCTCCACGGAATGGAGATTTTACCAGTATGTTTCCGGCATGGTAAATAACATCGCTGTTGTGCGGAGACACCAATATGGGAGCATTCCAGTTCCAACGAAGTTCCCTTTTTTGTCTTCCATAAGCTATGCTTTTCCTCTCACCGGTCTTAAGGTCTACTCTTGAAAGAGGACCGAACTGGGATTCGTTATAAAGGTAACGGTTTGTTTTCTGGTCAAAAACATTGTACATACCATCACCGCCGCCTACATTCTGCCAGTCTTCAAGTCTTATTGGTCCGCCACCTCGTTTTGTGCTGGGCCCCAAGTGTGAGCCGTTGTCCTGGAGACCGCCTGCTACGTTATAAGGATAGGACATATCCACACCGACTGCGTAAAACTGAGCTAAGGGCAGAAAATCGGGGTGATACCAGTTTTTTCCGCCGTCATAGGTTATGCCCATTCCATGGTCATAGCCCAGAAGTATATGATTGGAATTTTTGGGATCGATCCATAAGGCATGGTCATCGCCGCCAAATCCTAAAGGACGCCTTAGCCATGTCTTTCCGCCGTCTTTGGTTCCCCAAGAGGTAGCACTTAAGACATGGATTACTTTATCATCATTGGGATCGATTATTATTTGACCGTAGTAGTATGCAGGTCCGCCTCCTATGCTCTGTTTGTCCGAGTTGACTTTCTTCCATGTTTTACCGGCATTATCGGAGCGGTAGATTTCGCCACCTATCATTCCACGGCTTGATTTGCCCTCGAGTAATTCTTTTTCCCGTTCCTCATCAGACATTCCCTTTTTATTGGCATTTTCAATGGTTACATAGAGAATATTGGAGTTTTTCTTGTATATATCGATACCGATGCGCCCGAGCATTCCTCCTGGAAGCCCACCGCCGAGTTTTGTCCAATTTTTCCCTGCATTGGTCGTCTTGTAGATCGCACTCCCAGGTCCTCCCAGATTAAACGTCCATGGCTTACGGACTTTATCATAGGAGGTAGCGTAGAGTATGTTCGAGTTTTTCGGATCCATGGCAAGGTCAACCACTCCGATGTTCTTGCCACGGACGATCACGTCCAGTACCTTCTTCCAGGTTTTGCCGCCGTTGGTTGTTTTGTATAATCCCCGTTCAGGATTTTCAGAATAGAGGTGACCGAGTGCTGCAACATAGACAATTTTGGGATTTTTCGGGTGGACAATAATACGGCCTATATGCTGGGACTCTTTAAGTCCCATATTTTTCCATGTCTTTCCGCCGTTAATTGACTTATAAATCCCATCACCCCAGTACGAGCTTCTCGAGTTGTTGGCCTCACCTGTTCCGACCCAGACAATATTCGGGTCCGATGGCGCAACGGCTATATCGCCGATGGAAAAAACGTTCTCATGATCAAAAATCGGCTCAAAGGTTATGCCGTTGTTTGTTGTTTTCCACAGCCCCCCCGATGCGGTTGCAGCATAAAAAGTGTAGGGTTGCTGCTTAGGGACGGCAAAATCCACAAACCTCCCGCTCTGCCTCGTCGGCCCGATAGAGCGGTAAGTGAAATTTTTCAGACTCTTTTCATTAAGTGTCTGCCCGATTGTTTCGGGGGCTGCGATCAGCACGCAGCAGAGCAAAACAATCATGTGTACAAATTTTAAATACGGTTTAAATTTTCTCAAGGATGACCTCCTTTTATAAATTCGATTGGTTTTGAGTTTGAAATGGTACGGAAAATTTTTCTCTTTCCATTGCATTTCATGCTTAATTATATCGATATTAAATCAATATTATATCAATAAAGAATGAATAGCTAGTATCACAGAAAAACTGAAAGGTCAATAACTAACCTGGATAAACCTGGATTATTCATTAGTATCGGCAGTTTTTATAAATAATTCAGGTTTGTCCCTTTTTATAGAACTATGGTATCATTTCCTGCAGTAAAAATGAGAAGAGATCAAGGATGAAATATCAAACAAAAAGGACCTTCCTCTGGATATTTATACTTCTCATTTTTCTTTCAATTTCAAACAACACTGTTTTCTCAGCAGATAATACTCTCTTACACTTTGGAGTCTCGTCCGTATTTGGAGCAGCAGGAGAGAGTTTCCTCCATTATAAAACAAATCTCAAAACCTCTGGAAGAATAATACTGGGAACCGCCTTGGGAAGCATACCAGGGCTCGTAAAAGAACTGATTGACAGCATGAAAAAAGGAAATCACTTTAGCGGAACTGACCTGGCAGCAGACATTGCCGGTGCTTTTATCGGTGCTTTAGTGGCGAATATCGTGAATAATAAAATCCAGATTAAAATAAAAAAAACAAACCATGATAAAACTGTTACTCTTTCCTTGTCCTTTCAATTCTAGGTTAATAAAAATGGCGTTTAGAATTAATATAATCCCACAGAATATAACAATAACAGCACAGAAAAACGAACTACTGGTTGATAAAATTCAGGAGACAGGGATTAATCTCAGCGTTTACTGCAATAAGAAAGGGCTATGCGGGAAATGTTTGGTGGAAATAGTCGATGGAGAGCTTCCTCCTTTGGAAGAGAGAGAAGAGTTTCTGCTTGAGCAAAAAAATTTGGAAAAAAATTACAGACTGGCCTGTCTCTACAAGATTAGAGGAGATATAAGCATTAAAATTCCAGAGGAATCCATTCTTCAAGAAGCTTTTATATTAAAAACAGGTATTAGATCTTCTATTCCGCTCGATCCGGCTGTAAAAAAATACCATTTTCGGCTTAAAAAACCAGAGATTTCCTCTCCCGCTTCTCTTTTGGAAATACTTAAGCTCCATTTTAAGGAGAAAAATCTAAACATTCCTCTGGATCAACTGAAAGATCTGGGAAAAATTCTGGAGAAGAGCAAATATCATGTAACGGCTGTCGTCCACAAAAACAAAGAAATACTGAGCATCGAACCCTTGAACACACTCGGTCAGAACTTTGGAATTTGCATCGATATTGGAACAACAACTCTCGTTATGGAACTGCTGGATTTAAATACCGGGAAAACCATAGATATTCTGACAGAGATAAACAGCCAGGTGAAGTACGGAGCGGATGTCATCTCCAGGATTAGCTACGCTCTCTCTGATAGAAAAAATCAAGATGAATTGAGGGATTTAATACTACAAACCTTAAACCGGATGATAGTGCGGCTTCTGAAAAAGAACCAAATAGATCCTTCTTTTGTTTATGAGATCGTTGCAGCCGGAAACACATCCATGAATCACTTCCTTCTCGGCATGCCGGTGAATACTCTTGCAGCGGCTCCCTACAGTGCTGTTTTCAGCTGTTTGCCAGAGCTGTCTTCCCATACTCAGGAATTCAAGATAAGCAAGTTTGGAAAAATCTACATCGCACCGAACATCAAAAGCTTTGTAGGAGGTGACATATCTGCAGGCCTGGTTGCTGTCGATTTAGAAAACAAAAAAGGAAACTTCCTGTTCATCGATCTAGGCACGAACGGTGAAATTGTCTTAAAAAAAGGAAAAAAATTCATCGCCACTTCAACAGCCGCAGGCCCAGCCTTTGAAGGGATGAACATTAGCTGTGGAAAACTCGCTCTTCCCGGAGCAATTTATAAGGCCGAATACACAGATAAACTAAAAACCTTCACCATAGAGAATAAGCCCGCTTCAGGAATATGCGGTACAGGGCTTATCGACTTGATCTCAATATTTTTAGAAAAAGGAGAAATCTTATCCAAGGGAACAATTCAGAATAATACAAAAAGAATCGCTGTCACCTCCAGTATTTACATTACCCAAAAAGACGTGAGAGAAGTACAGTTAGCGGTGGCTGCCATCAAGACTGGAATCAAAATGATTTTGAAAGAAAACCAAGTAACTCTGGAAGAGATCGATGGAATATTTATTGCCGGTGCATTCGGAAATTATCTGAACATAAAAAACAGCAAAAAAATAGGACTTTTACCAAAGATCAATGAAGAAAAGATCATTTTTATCGGCAACTCTTCCCTTGCCGGGGCAAGAGCTTTGCTGCTTTCAAGTCAGGCACGGAAAAAAATAGAGTCTTTGGTGAAGAAGATTCAATTCATTTCGCTGGCAACGAAGCCATCCTTTCAAAAATATTTTATCAATGCCCTAGAGTTTCAATGATAAGAATGTACCAAAAGGAACCTATATTTTAGATCTGAAGCCCGTCATAGTGAGAAAGAGATCTGGTCTTTGTGATGAGGGTTGCGTACTAGGATTCAGAACAGCAGGCCTGCGAAGCGTTGGCATTTTCCCTCATTCGGTACTTCGCTAAGATAGCGTGGCGTATCCGCAGACGGCAATCCCGATACATCTCTGTGAACTCGCGAAAGAGCATGTAGCATGATGTGTACAATCAAGAAAGATCTTCTGTAGCTAAATGAGTTTCGTTCTTATAAAGAAAGGCGGGCGGCAATCGCAACACGGATAAGGGAAGATTACAACCAGCTTTATGTCTACTCGGTCTTAGAATATCGGAGTCCGGAGGAGTATCAGCTTCATTAAGCGCAACATCATGCGCAGGAAGCTGGTTTTGGTAGAAATTAAGATACGGATTAGGCAGAGAACTCCGATCCCGGGGCAAATGGTGAAGATCTTTTATTAGCATCCTCCTCTAACTCTCAGAACGAGAAAAAGTGTCCTGATTTTCAGGGGAGCATTATAATAAAGGTTTTTCCCAAAGGAATGTCTTTTTTCCTGGCAGTATTCCTGCCATGGATAGAGCTAATCTGCGGGCTTTTTTTAATCTTCGGGATATTCTGCATGGCAAGCGCTCTTTTATCAAGAATTTGATTTTTGCGCTTGCATTGTTTTACTCTCATTTTTGTCCAATTTCCGCCCTCTGACATCTCTTACAACCTATATCTTAGAGAAACCTTGTGGTCAAACACAATTCAGTTTTTAAGAATATCCTTGGATATTTTCTCATATACCGCTCCTCTCTTAGAATGGAAAATTTCTCCATCTCATCAATGCTCATGCCCTATACTGCACTAATATTTTTACTAAAGTAGAGCCAAGCAGTCAATTCTAAAGCTATGGGGAGTCAATAGCCTCTGGGACTGGTGGTCTGTACCCCAAAGAACTATGAGGATGGATGTGTTTATATTTGATTTCTTCGTTAGTCTCATGGTCTGATTCTATATTTAAAATTAACTTTGATGTACATTTCCTTGATATTATCGGCTGTCTTTTTTAATCCTGGGAAGCCAGACCTTCAGGGTTCTTTTCTTTCAATCGATTCTAAAAGCAATCGAGGTTTGGGTACTGGCTTTACTCGACATGTCTTCTGCAGATATTACGAGGACGTACTCACCAGGTTTAATGTCCGGCAATTTCAATTTGGCAAGGATCGTCCCCATTTCGCCTTCTTTTTTACCGGAGAGAATGGACACAGTCAGGGGGACCGACTCTCCTGAGGATTTTTCAACCATGTGGGCTGTAAACCGCACACGCGGGTTTGTAAGGTTTTTAACGGAACAATGGAGCACGGCC
>DAOUYU010000013.1 GCA_030673995.1 Candidatus Aminicenantota bacterium | reverse complement strand
AGATTGTTTAGAATTTCCAAGGCAACCGGTTTGGCTTTCTGGCCGCTTTCCCTGGTGGGGCCGACGCACGATGGACATCCTTCCTGGCAGGGACAGGACGTTATGGTCTTCAGGCATTGTCGGAGAAGCTCTTTTTCCAGTTCAAAGAGAGAGGGACTCAGACCTATTCCCCCGGGAAAATTATCGTAGATGAAAATATTCGGCTCGAACTCTACATCGGTGAAATCAGGCTGCTCTTCATCCCGGATTATTTTTGCGGGTATATCGCGCGGAGGGACCGACTTCCCTGTGGAATTATCACCGATGGACACACCGACATCGTGAAGGTCGCACATCATGAACAGAGGTGAGACATGATGAAGGAGATAGGCCAGGCCGAAGAGCCCGTTAATCTTTTGTTCTGCAGAGAAAGGAAGGAGTTGGAAGATTTCAGAGGGGATGGTCAGCCAGTAGGCTGTGGTGTGCATTTCGTTTTGAGGAAGGCTCAAGTCTCCTGAGCCCACATTTTCCATGGTGTGGAATTTGATTTTTTTAAAGCCTACCACCTGGGTGGCAACATGCACTTCGCCGTGTGAGAGTGTGCATTTTTTTAGGTTTTTCTTGTCGAAGACATCAAGAATTTTGATTTTAGTATAATCGATAGCATCTGTGAAATAGTCGACATCTGTCTTTTTTACATATGCCTTTCTCTGATTGTAATCGAGTTTATCCACAAAGTACTGGTCTCCCTCGCAGATATAAATGGCTTTTGGATGGAGGGTGGTCAATGCGGAAGAGAAATCCACTTCGGCGATGACTTTTGCTTTTTCACTCGTATCCACAATCACGAAATTATCGGAGCTTATACTTCTGAGGCTGACGCCATCGGCAGGATAGACATCGGATGTCCAGAACCATTTGTCTTTTGAACGATGAACGAGCTTCTCATCTTCAAGAAATTTGAGAATTTCACCGATTTCCACACGCCCGAATTTCTCTCCTTCTGTAAAGGGAAGCTCAAAGGCTGCACATTCGATATGACTGACAAGAATGGATAGATTATCGGGATTGATTAAGGCTTTCTCAGGATTTTTCGAGAAGAAATAATCCGGGTGATTGACGATGAACTGATCTATGGGGGCGCTGGATGCGATCAGAACCGCAGCGGATTTTCCCGTTTTTCGGCCGGCCCGGCCTGCCCTCTGCCATGTGCTGGAGATAGTGCCTGGGTAGCCAGCAAGTACGGATATATCGAGACTTCCGATATCAATGCCTAGTTCCAAGGCATTGGTGGAGATAACACCTTTTATTGTTCCTTCCCTCAAGCCCCTCTCTATTTCTCTTCTTTTTAAAGGAAGATATCCGCCCCTGTAGCCGCGGATAAGCCCTTCATCCTTGATCGTTTTTTCGATATCCTCCTTAAGATAAGTCACCAAGACTTCGGTGATAAGGCGGCTCCGGGCAAAGACGATGGTTTGAAGGTCGTTTTTAAGGAAGAGAGAAGAGATGTACCGCGATTCATTGACGTAGGAACGTCGGATGCCCAAAAATTTATTGACAACGGGGGGATTGTAGAAAATAAAGTATTTTTCTCCGCGGGGGGCACCGTTATCGTCCACAACCGAGACCGGCTCCTCTACCATTTTTTCTGCCATCTCCATAGGGTTGGCAATGGTGGCCGTACAGAGAATAAATTGGGGATGAGAGCCGTAGAATTTGGCGACTCTTTTCAGCCTTCTGAGGACATTTGCCAGATGGCTACCGAAGATGCCGCGATAATTATGGAGTTCATCGATGACTATGTATTTTAAATTTTCGAAAAGCTTAATCCACTTTGTGTGATGGGGCAAAATTCCTGCATGCAGCATATCAGGATTGGTGAGGATGATATGGCCGCGGGCTCTTATGGCCTTTCTTGCGTCCTGTGGTGTATCGCCATCGTATGTAAAAATCCTGATTTCTTCAGGAAGCCGTTTGATTGTCTCATCGAGCTCAGCCCGTTGATCCTGGGCAAGAGCTTTGGTCGGAAAAAGGTATATCGCACGGCTTGAAGGATTTTTCAGTATGGCATCCAGCACCGGAAGGTTGTAACAGAGTGTTTTTCCCGAGGCTGTGGGCGTGACAACGGCGATGTTTTTTTCTTTCTTGAGCAGATGCCAGGATTGGTGCTGATGGCTGTAGAGTTTTGAAAATCCCTTTTCTTTCAGGGCCTCAACGAGGGCAGGATGGACCTCTGTCGGATATTTACGGTATCGTCCTTCCTGAGCCGGGATGTGCTTCATGGCTCTGATGGAGTTGTTTTTAAGACTCATTTCTTGAAGAATTTCTAAGGATTTGATGATGCTTTCTTCTTTTGACATGTTTTTTTATCCTGATTCTTTGATAATCCTATAATATTATTTTTATAAAGAAGGGGTCAACGAATAATCCAGGCTAGCTGCTCTTTTATTAAATTCGTTTTAGGCAAATAAAAAGCAAGGCCTGACCCCGCTCACTTGTTATGCTAAAATAGACCATTATGTTAGATATGATAAGAGTAAAGAGTGCGGCCCAGCATAATCTCAAGAAGATCGATGTGAGCCTGCCCCGCAACAAATTAATCGTTGTTACCGGGCCGAGCGGCTCTGGAAAATCCTCTCTTGCATTTGACACTCTTTATGCAGAGGGACAGCGCCGCTACATTGAATGCCTCTCAGCTTATGCCCGTCAGTATATCGAACAGATGGAAAAACCAGAAATGGAGTCGATCGAGGGTATTTCGCCTTCGATTTCCATTGATCAGAGGACAATTTCTTCTCATCCCCGGTCCACGGTCGGTACGGTGACAGAAATATATGATTTTTTAAGGCTTCTCTATGCCCGGGTGGGAAACCCTCACTGTCCTCGCTGCGGAAGAAGAGTGAGCTCTCAAACTGCCGAGCAGATATTAAAAAGGATTTTTGATTCTTATTCCGGTGAACAGATTAAAGTTCTTTCCCCGGTAGTGAAAGGACGTAAAGGGGAATACCTCCGTCTGTTCGAGAAGATGAGGAAAAAAGGTTTTCTTCGGGCTCGTGTGGATGGTGAATTCAGAGAACTGGAGGAAGATATTTTCCTGGAGAAGACAAAAAAGCACAACATCGACATCTGGATCGATGAGATTAATATTTCCTTTCCCTCGAAGAGAAGACTTGAGGAGGCTGTGGACAAAGCTCTGGAGCTCTCCGGAGGCGATCTTCTGGTGATAAAGAAAGGGGGGGGCGAAAATTATTATTCTTTAAGCCTTCTCTGTCCTTTTTGTGAGATAAGCCTCCCGGAGCTTGAGCCAAGAAATTTTTCGTTTAACAGCCCCTACGGGGCCTGCCCTCGCTGCCATGGACTTGGCTTTGAGACTGTGCTGGATAAGCGGGGAGAAGTGGAGCTTACAGACGAGATCTGTTCCTTTTGTGGAGGAAGCAGGCTGAAGAAGGAAAGCCTGGCTGTTAAGGTCGGAAGTAAAAATATTTATGAGTTGAGCTCTCTTCCATCAGGTCATTTGATCGAAAAACTTTCTTCTTCTCTTGGTTTTTCTCCTTCCGAGGAGATGATCGCTTCGAGAATACAAAAGGAAATTCTTTCTCGCCTTAAGACAATGGTCGAACTTGGGATGCCCTATATCCAGCTGTCCCGGACGACTGCTTCTCTTTCGGGAGGAGAAGCGCGACGCCTTCGTCTGGCTGCCCAGGTCGGTGCCCGCCTGAGGGGCATACTCTATGTCCTGGATGAGCCAACCATCGGTCTCCATCAGAGAGATAACAGACGTTTGATATCTTTTTTGAGAGACATGAGAGACCATGGAAATTCCATCATCGTCGTAGAACACGATGAGCAGACTATTCGCTCGGCTGATTTCATCCTTGATTTAGGCCCGGGTGCCGGAGAGGGAGGGGGGCATAAAGTGACCGAAGGGAATTTAGAGCGCATCCTTTCTTCTTCTCACTCTTTGACCTCTCAATATTTAAGAGGGGACAGAAGTATTTCTGTTCCTTTGAAGCGGAGAAAGCCAAAAGCCTGGCTTGAGGTTTTAAAAGCGGAAGAACATAATTTGAAAAATATCGACGTTCGAATCCCTCTCTCAGTCATGACAGCCGTAACCGGTGTCTCGGGTTCAGGCAAAAGTACCCTTGTCTACGATATTCTCTACAAAAGTCTTTTAAATATATACTATAAGGCTAAACAAAAGGCTGGAAAACACAAGGCTATTCTGGGAGTTGAACAGATTAACAAGGTCATCTCTGTTGATCAAAAAGCGATCGGACGCACTCCTCGGTCTAATCCGGCCACTTATACAGGGCTCTTTACTCCTTTGAGGCAGCTCTTTTCCCGTTCTCCGGAGTCAAGGATGAGGGGGTATTCGGCCAGTCGGTTCAGTTTCAATCTTTCCGGAGGGCGGTGTGAGGAATGCCGGGGTGCAGGAGTAAAGAAGATAGAGATGCATTTTTTGCCGGATGTTTTTGTTACCTGTGACCGTTGTGGAGGTAAGCGCTACAACACGGAGACCCTTTCCGTCCGTTATAAAGAAAAAAATATTGCAGATTACCTGGACATGACTGTAGATGAAGCATACGGATATTTAAAGGCTCATCCTGTTCTGAAGAGGAAGCTGGGCATATTGAAGAAGGTGGGCTTAGGTTACATCAGATTAGGTCAGCCAGCCCCCACTCTATCAGGAGGAGAAGCACAGCGAATCAAGCTGACCAAGGAGCTGGGTCGGAAAGATACGGGCAAGACCCTGTATTTTCTGGATGAGCCCACTACAGGACTCCATTTTGATGATGTCCGAAAGCTTTTGGAAGTTCTTTCCGAGCTTGTCAGATTGGGCAACACGATGGTCATTATCGAGCATAACCTTGATGTTATTAAATTTTGCGATTATATTATAGATTTGGGTCCGGAGGGAGGTGAGAAAGGAGGCTGGATTGTTGCCCAGGGAGTTCCTGAGGTAGTTGCAGAGGAAGAAAGATCGTTTACAGGTCAATTCTTGAAGAAGGCCTTAAAGAATAGTTAACCTTACCATAAGGTGATTGCTGATGGCTACAAAGAAAGAAATACATTTTAAAGGGAAGCATAATGAGGAAAAGAATCATTCAGGGAAATTTAGTAAAAGTATTTTCCTTTATCCTTTTTTATGGCTGATTATGAATTCTTAACTGTCTATGGAAGAGGATATGGCCTTTAAAGACATTGTAGGCAACGACCGGGTAAAGAAGATCATGTGTAAAGCTCTCCAGAGAGAAAAAGTTCCCAATTCTATTCTTTTCTGCGGACAGGAGGGAGTTGGCAAGAAAGAATTGGCTTTGGTGCTGGCTAAAGCCATGAACTGTGAGCAGAAAAAAGATGATGCCTGTGAAATCTGTGCTTCATGCAGGGCGATTCACACAGGGAATTTTCCTGATGTTCTGGAGATTCACCCCGAAAAGAACAAGATCAAGATTGAACAGATGAGAAACCTGCGTCATATAGCTTACCTGAAGCCTATGGTGGGAAGGAAAAGAGCTTTCATCGTTGTTGAAGCTGAAAAAATGACAGGAGAAGCAGCAAATTCTCTCCTGAAAATACTGGAAGAACCTCCTCTTTTTTCTCATATTATACTCATTACACATAATCCTTTTTTGATTATTCCGACGATAAAGTCGAGATGTCAGATCTTAAATTTTTCCCCCGTTTCCAGAGAAGACATAGAAAAAATATTAGTGGAGAAGGGATATGAGAGTGAAAAAGCCAAGATTATCTCTCTCCTGGTTCGGGGAAATTTAAGGAACGCCTTGAGTTTGGAGTGGGAAGAAGTTGAGGATCGAAGAAAACGAGCCTGGCAGCTTTTCCTTTCTCTAATAGGAAAGGGGAATATGGCTTTCTTTTTGAGGAATTATCCTTTTTCTCAAAGAGCTCTTGTCAAAGAAGAGTGGGAACAGGTTTTAGAAATTCTGTCATCTTTCTGTCGTGATTTAATCCTCGTTAAAGAGAAGAGCGACGTTAGCCTCCTGATAAATCCTGACTATAGGGAAGAAATCAGTAAAATCGAACGTCTGTTGAGCCTTGAGTGGATAATCCATTGTCTTGAGAAAATAGATTATGTAATATCAGGTTTTCAAAAAAATCTTAATGTGAATTTACTCTTTAGTTCATTTTTTTCAAATTATAAGGAATGGGAATATGTCTGAGATTGTCTGTGTGCTTTCCGAGAGATCAGGTAAGGTTTTACGCGCCAAAAAAGGAAAAGAGGATTTAAAGAGGGGAGATATCTGTATTATTGAATCTGAGTTGGGGGGCGATTTGGCCGTAGTTGTAGATACTTCGAGCAAAATTTGCAGTCATCCAAAATCTGTAAAGGACGCGGTTAAAGTCATACGGAATGCGACCGAAGATGATAAGAACAAATTCAAATGGCTCGAAAAGAAAGAGAAGAAAGCCTTTGATTTTTGCTTGAAGATGATTAAAGAACGAAATCTACCCATGAAATTGGTCATGGTTCGGTATTTCTTTGACGAGAAAAAGGGCATATTTTACTATACGGCTGATGGTCGTATTGATTTCAGACAGCTTGTGAAGGACCTGGCTAAGGAATTCAAGATGCGCATCGAGATGCGTCAGGTAGGAGTCAGGGATGAAGCAAAAATGATAGGGGGACTTGGAGTCTGCGGCCGGGTTCTCTGCTGTTGCAGTTTCATGAAAAGCTTTGAGCCTGTGACCATCCAAAAAGCAAAAAAACAGAAGATTGCCATTAATCCGACAAAGATTTCCGGATTGTGTGGCCGTTTGATGTGTTGTTTGGCTTTCGAAGACGAGAGTAGAGGCCGAATGTATACAGAAGAAGAAAAAGTGGAAGAGGATTAAGATAAAATGGGATCTATTCGCCTTTATGAATTTTGAATCGAACCTTGCCAGAGATAGAGATAATGGTTCCTTCGGGAGAGAAAGCCTTTACCTGCCAGGAATATTTTTCACCTGCTGTCATGAGCAATTTAACTTCTTCCGGCAGAACGATGAAATTTTCTTTGGTTGTCTCAGACCACAACATGTCACCATTATTATAGATGTAGACTTTGTATTCAACATCTTCTCTATCTAACTTTACCCATTCGAACTTTGATTGAACTGTTTTCATGTCAATAATAGGCGAGATGAGGGTTATTTTATTATCTGCTGTTCTAACAGTAAAAGCGTCTTCATTTATATAAAATTGAGGTGTCGTTGTTTTTAAATTAGGGATAACATAGAAGATGGCAACGAGAAGTAAAACTGCCGAAACCGTAGAAAGAGCCCACTGTCTGGGGGTGAGGAAGGAAGTGATTTTTTCAAGCCATGTTTCTCCTTTTGCTGCTTCGGCGATATATTCGTCTTTAAATATTGTTTGCCCTTTACTCTTGACGACGGCAATAAGTTCGTTTCTTTCCGCCATTTTTTCAAAGCAAGAGGGACAGTTAAAATAGTGCTCCTCAAATTCTTCCTTTTTATCTTCATCTAATCTATTAAATAAATAATCATCGATTAGAACTTTAAAATTGCATTTTTTCATGGCATCCTTCCTTTCTCATTGAAATCATAAATTTAGTCGCATGAGAAAACCAAAAGCTGAAAAAAAAGTCATTTTGTTATTAATTTTTTCAGAAGTTTTTGAGAGTAGTTCACACGCTCGCTGACTCGGCGGGAAGTGATGCCTAATTTTTGAGCGACTTCCTCTCTTGAAAGCTCTTTATAATAATAAAGATAAAGGACTTCTCTGTATTTTGGCTTTAATTTTTGTATTGCTTCTGTCATTAACTCAGCCCTTTCTTTGTTTTCGACCTGTAAATGAGGATCAGGATAGGCAACTGGTTCAGGGGCGTGTTTTAAAACTTTACTCTTTTGCCTGATGTGATCGATGATCCTCCGGCTGGTTATAGTGTAAATGAATGTTCCTATCGAAGATTCGCCTCTAAACTCCCCTTTCTTTATCTTTTCTATAACATTGATGATGATCTCGTTAACGACATCTTCCCAATCTGGTGTGAAAGAACCCAGGGATTTTCTAACTCTGAAGCTGACGATAGGCCTGTACTTGGTGTGAATTTCTTCTAGATCTATTTCTTTTTTATTTTTTCCCATGGATTTAACTCATTATAAAGGCATAGAGGTGGGATGACAAGCCTGAATTATTCATAAAAACTGCCGATACTTATAATCAACATCCTTGAAATAAGCACATTATTTAGCTTTTTCAGTGGTTCAAGGGGATTGCCTTTTTTTCAGTTCTTCTCTCTTCTATCGGCATTTTTTACCCTCTGGGCGAGCCGATCTCACCGCATCGGCTTCGTTGCAACCCATTCGCAGTAGTTCACTACAGCTTCATGGGCTGCTACCTCGCCGCTGCAGCAATCTCGGCCCGTGAATAATCCAGGATTCTTGAATTTTCAATTTTTCGCCTCGATCAGCGACTAAGGCTGATGTTCTCTAAATGTTAGGAGTAGCCATGGATATAGTGGCAGAGAGAAAAGGTCCTCCTCGGTTTAGCTCTCTGATTTCCAACGAAAAAGAAAAGGATAATGCCCTGACCCATCCCTCGACAGGGAAGGAACTTGACCTCTATGCTTCAAAAGAGGCCGGCCAGCCAGCATTTGTTTTTTACACCCATCCAGATGATTTCCTAAATTTTGAAGAAGGAAAAGACTTAAGAATAAGGGAGGATTCTAAGCCCCCTTTACCCTTTGACCGCGACGGAAAGAAAGGTGAGCAGGATTTGTTTTCCCTGGATACAGGAAGCATGGAAGTTGTAAAAATGTCTTCGGTTAAAAGAATGTTAAGGCATTTGGGCAACTCCTATGGAAATATATTCGAGAATCAAGCCTTTGATTTTGAAGAAGATAATGCTGAGAAAGAGGCTTTTCTGAATTCGAGCCTTCTCTATTTTATCGCAGCAACAGATGGGAATGAAGATACCGTTGGACATTCTCAACTTGTGGCCCGTTACACGATTTTTCTGGCAAAAGCAGTCGGGATTGAAGATAAAAATTCTTTGATTAATATCGAAAGGGGAGCACTGCTTCACGATATAGGGAAAATCGGTATACCTGAACTCATCCTGAGAAAGACCGGTCCCCTGACTAAAATTGAGAGAGAGTGTGTACAGGAGCATCCTCTCTTGGGCTACAGAATGATTGAAGAGTTTGATTTTTTGAAAGAAGCGGCCCAAATCGTTCTATTTCATCATGAAAGCTATAACGGAGACGGATATCCGCTTGGTTTGAGCGGAGAAGAGATCCCTCTCGAGGCCCGTATTTTTGCTCTGGCAGATACGTTAGATGCCATAACTTCTGATAGGACATACAGGGAAGGAAGAAATTTTGACGAAGCTTACAGAGAGATTGAGAAAAATCAGGGAAGCCAGTTCGACCCGCTGCTTGTGGAGGTTTTTCTTTCTATTCCCAAAGAAGAATGGCAGAACATAAAAGAAGAGACTGAGATTATTCTCCCAGTTTACTCAGTTCACTAACCTGAATTATTCATAAAAACTGCCGATACCCTTACTTCATTTCAATAATATCTACTTTTCAGCTTATTTTTTCTCAAAATCAAGGGAGTCGCTTTATTCGTCGCATATTCTCCTAACCCTAATCGGCATTTTTTACCCTGTGGGCGAGCCGGTCTTGCCGCAGATGCGGCGTCGCGACCCATTTGCGGTGGGCTTACCACAGCTTCATGGGCCGCTCCTTGCATCAACGGTAATCTCGGCCCGTGAATAATCCAGGGCTCCTGACTTATTCATAAAAACTGCCGACACCCTTACTTAATATCCGTGATTTCAGCACATTATTTTGCTTTTTCAGGCAAATGACTATCTTTCTTTCATGCGTTTCAGAGCTTTGGCATAGAGCTCGGCCGTATGGAAGATTTTAAAATCTTTGCTTTCTTTTGCTAGGTTGGCCTTCAGTTGGAAAAGACAACCCGGACAGTCGGTGGCGATGAGAGACGTTTTGCTTTTGAGAATGTTCTTCTTTTTTTTCTCCACCAAACGAGCTGAAATCTCCGGATTTTTCAGTGAGAAAACTCCGCAAAAGCCACAGCAGGCGAAAGGCTCTCCCTCATCCTTTGGACTAAAGCCCAATGCCTTGAGGATTTTTTTGGGTTCGTCTTTCAACTTCAGAGAATTCAAATAATGGCAGGGATAGTGGTAGAATACCTCTTCTTTTTTAGCTGATTTCTTTATTTCGGGGAATAAATCCTTTTTAACCATAAATTCTGAAAAATCGAAAATTTTATCTATCCACAGGGAAGCCCTTGGCTCGAGTTCAGGATAAGTTTTTTTCAGGATAGAATTTCCGGTCGGACAAACCGTGAGAATATAATCAGGGCTTTCTTTCTCGAAAGAATCTAGATTTTTCTGAGCCAGTTTCCGGGTGTCTTTTTCTCGTCCTAAATGAAGACTGGGTGCACCGCAGCACCCCTGGTCTGCCGGCGAAACCACTTGATAACCGAAATGAGAAAGGTTGGTCAGAACACTTTCCTGGATTTCGGGGAAGAAGAAATTCACCAGGCAGCCCTGAAAGAAGTAGATTTTCTCTCCTTTTTGTTCACCGAGTGCCCTGCTCTTTTTTAAATGCACAGCTGGAAAAGATCTCCCTTTTGCCCGGCCAAAGGGAATTTCTACTAAATTTCCATTTTTCTGCAAGGGCTTCTGTAATATGGAAAGAATCTTTGCTCCTCTCTCGGCAAGAGACCTTCTTTTAAAAATGTTCGAGAGAGTCCTTTCCCACAATTTCGGGGTTTTTTTACACTTGAGCTTCAGGATAAGATCGCCCGTCGGAATTCCTACCGGGCAGAATTCTTCGCACTTCTTACAATCTGCACAAAAATCGAGCAGAGAAGAAGAAGCTTTGAAGGATTGAGTTATTAAAGTCAGAAGGACCCCGATGCCGCCAGGATAAACCGGCCCTCCGAAAAGATGGCCGCCGAGAGACTGAAAGATGGGACAGATAAGCATACATCCTCCACACTTCAGGCAGTAGAGAATCTTATCTAACTCCTTGTCTTTGCTTATCTTGAGTCTTCCATTATCAAGGATAATGACATGGAGTTCCTGTGGTCCATGAACTCCGATGACCAGTTCTTTTTCTATATCTGTGGTACGGCTTGGCCCTGTAATGAAGGACACATATGATGTCAATTTAAATCCTGAAGAGGCGGGAACAAGGGCTTTGATAAGAGTGACAGCCTGCTCCAGAGTCTCGACGAATTTTTCTGTTGTTACGAGAGCTATATGAACAGGAGGAAGAGATGTAGCGAGGCGTGCATTTCCTTCGTTGCTTACAATAACCAGAGTCCCGGACTCGGCAACAGCCAGATTTGCTCCTGAGATTCCGATGTCAGCTTCAAAGAAGTGTTTGCGCATTTCTTCCCTGGCGATCTTCACCATCTCTTTAGGCTCAGGGTGGACGGTCTTTCCAAGATGACGGCTGAAGAGTTCTGCCACTTCTTCTCTGGTTTTATGAAGAGCTGGGGCAGTGATATGAGAAGGCTTCTCTTTGGCGAGCTGGATGATCCATTCTCCCAGGTCGGTTTCAACGACCTTGTATCCTTTTTTCTCAAGAAAGCTGTTGAGATCGATTTCTTCACTCACCATGGATTTGGATTTAACAATAAGCTTTGCGTTCTTCTGGCGAGCAATTTTTTCTATTAAAGACTGCGCTTCCTGGGGAGTTGAAGTCTGGTAAACACAAGCTCCGGATTTTGTCGCTTCTTCTTTGAATCTTTGTATAAGCTGGGGAAGCTGCTTCATACACTCTTTTCTTACGGCCTGGGCATTTTTTTTGTATTCTTCCCAGGGAATATCCTTTTTCAGGGAGTTGTAGTTCTTAAAATGGCGGGAAGAGGCTCTATCTAGGGCCTGCTGGAGGTTTGTATCTTGGAGGGCCTTTTTTACTTTTTTCTTCTGCTTTCTTTGGGAAAACACTCATTCCTCTTTCTGAATTTTATCCAGATACGTGAGTGGATCGACTAAAAATTCTCTGGGTTTGCTTCCCTCAGAGGGCCCAACCACTCCTTCCTGCTCCATCTGGTCAATTATTCTTGCGGCTCGAGCATAACCTAGCTTGAGCTTTCTCTGGAGATAAGAAGCGGAGGCCTGGCCTGTCAAGAGCACGAGTTCAAGCGCTTTATCATAGAGTTCATCTTTTTCTCCTTTTTCCTCCCATTCATGCTCAGTTTTACTTTGTAGTGTTCTCACAATTTTTTCATCATAACTTGGGCTTCCCTGCTCCTTAACAAACTTGACCAATCTTGTGACTTCAGGTATGGAGATGTAAGAACAGTGCAATCTTGTGATCCGAGGATAATTTGGAGGCATAAAGAGCATGTCTCCAGAACCAAGGAGTTTTTCAGCGCCGCCTGTGTCGATGATAATTCGTGAGTCAACCTTGGAGGGAACGCGAAAGGCAATACGGCTGGAGAAATTATTTTTGATTGTTCCGGTAATCACATCGATGGATGGTCTTTGAGTAGCCATTACGAGGTGTATACCGACGGCTCGAGCCAGTTGAGCCAGGCGGGCAATGCAGTACTCCACATCTTGAGCTCCAATCATCATTAACTCAGATAGTTCATCGATAATGATGACAAGATATGAGAGCGGCTTGAGATTTTCTTTTTCGTCTTCTGTGAGTTTCCCTTTTTTTTCTTTCAGTAACTGTTTTATCTGATTGTTGTATTGTTCGATGTTTCTTACCCTGAGGGTGCCCAGTTTTTGGTATCGTTCTTCCATTTTTTTTATGGTATCCAGCAATATCTTTCCTGCTTTTTTGGCATTTTTGACAACAGGACTGAGAAGATGGGGAATTCCCTCCCAAAGAGTGAATTCTATTCTTTTGGGATCGATGAGAATAAGTTTGACTTCCTCAGGGGTAGCCTTATAAAGAATGCTGGCGATAAGTGAATTGAGAGCTACACTTTTTCCTGTTCCAGTGGCTCCGGCAATAAGGAGATGGGGCATTATGGCTAGATCTGTGGTGTAATCTTCTCCATGAATGGTCTTTCCCAGGGCAAAAGTCAGCTTAGATGGAGAGTTTTGAAATTTTTCTGACTGGAGCACGTCTCTGAGCTTTATGGTTTCTCTATTGTTATTGGGGATCTCGATCCCTAGAGAAGATTTTCCAGGCATTCTTTGGATTCTGACCGATTCCGCTCCCAAAGCCAGTGAAAGATCCTCTGCGAGGTTAGCGACCTGACTGATTTTTATGCCTGGATCAGGGTAAAATTCATAAGTTGTCACAATAGGACCTGGATGGTATTCTTTGACTTCCCCCTCGACACGAAATTCTCCTAATTTTTCTTCTATTCGCAGTTTCTTTTCGTAAAGTTCATTTTTATCGATTTTTTCTGAAACCGTACCTGCATCCAGGAGATTGAGAGGTGGGAATTGGAAATCTCCTCTTTTTTCCATTTCAGGGAAAAGATACATTTCAGGCTTAGGCGACAAGGCGGATTTTTCCGGAACAGTCTCCGGTCTTGGTGCTTGCTTTATTTCTTTTTTTCGTTTGCGTTTCGGTTTTTTCTTATCTTTCTCTTCTGATAAGGAATATTTTTCGACAACTTTCTTTCTCATCTTTTCCTGGAGTCTTAATTTCTTGTACCGTGTAACCTTAATCCTGACCTCTTTGAAAGCAAAGCGGAAAATACCTGAGAAGAGCGAAAATATACTTCTGATGGAGATTTTTGTTGAGAAGATGAAAAAAAGGACAAGCAGGGCTATCAGGATAAATAATGTTCCAAAGTGGCTAAAATATCGCATCAAAAACAAGGAGATCGATTTTCCGATCAGGCCGCCGGCTAGAATTTCTGCTCCTCTCCAGGAGAAACTCTGGAAAAGTATGAAGAAAAGGGAGTTGAGGATGAGAAGAAGGAAAAGGATCCCTCCTGTTTTGACCAAGAATCGTTTTTTCCTTTCGATAAAGAAAGTCTGGAAACCCATGTAGAAGAGAGCAAGAGGCACGAGAAATGTGCCAAAACCCAAGATTTGAAGCAGAGCATCCGAGAGATATGCCCCTGTTCTTCCGGTGTAATTGTGGATTTTCTGGAAGGAATTAGAGGCACTGGCCCAGCCTGTATTAGTCCAGGAGGGGTCCCTGGCATCATAGCTGATTAAGCTGATAAAGCTGAAAACAGCCAGAATGATCAATAAGATTCCGATTATCTCAGGAGATCGGACTTTCGTTTTTTTGAGCCCTGTAGATGGTTCGACTGATCCCTTGCTCTTTTTCTTTTTCATTTCTGAAATTATATCATATTTGGGAAACTATCCAAATTATCTAACCTGAATTATTCATAAAAACTGCCGCTGCCATTATCTGTTTTCAATGATATCTGCTTTCTTTGCATGATATCCACAAAATCAAACAAATCACTTCATTCGTTGATTTTTCTTTCAATCATCATCGGCATTTTTTACCCTTCGGGCGTAAAAAAAGGGGGACAAAAAAAGGGGACAGTCCCCTTTTTTTCATCTTTCATTTTTTTCATTGCCAGAATAATCAAAATATAAAACAGGGGACTGTCCCCTTTTTTTGTCCCCTTTTTTTTCTTTGTTGCAGCCCATTTGCAGTAGATCACTACAGCTTCATGGGCTGTGGCCTCACCGCTACGGCAATCTCGACTCGTGAATAATCCAGGCTAATTGGAAACTTAGATTATTTTCGTAACAGTCATCATGATGCTTCTTTATTCTTTATTATCAAAGAAAAATTTATAGAGTGACACAAATTGGGAAATAGAGAGTTGTTCGGCGCGTATATTATTTTCAATGCTGAATATGTGAAAAGCCTTATTGATAAGAGGCACGGGAAGGTTGAGCTTTTCCAAATTATTACGGAGAAATTTTCTTCTGTGTTGAAAGGCTCCTTTTAAAAAATTTTTAAAAAGTCCTTCTTCCTTAAAGAGGAAGAGAGGTTCAACTCTTTTCTTGAGAGAAACTAGGGCCGAGTCGACCTTTGGAGGGGGAGAGAAACAATCCGGTTTTACAATAAAATGGAGCCTGGCAAAAAAATCGATCTGGATGAGAATAGAGAAGGGCGCATATTTTTTCGTTCCAGGCTGAGCGCATATTCTTTCTGCGACTTCCTTCTGGAGAAGAAAAATACATTCTGGAAGTAACTCTTTTTCCCGAAGAACTTTGAATAGAAGCGGTGAGGAAAGAGAATAAGGCAAGTTCCCTACAAGCTTCACATTACCCATAAAGTTTTGTTCCTTTCTTATAAGCTCATAGAAATTGACTTTAAGGATGTCTTTTTCCAGGATGGTTAAATTAGGGCTGCTTTTTTTTTGGAGGAGCCGGATGAGAGATGCATCTTTTTCAATGGCGATGACTTTTCCTGCTTTGTCTGCCAGGGGAAAAGTTAAGGCTCCCTTGCCTGCTCCTATTTCAATGATAAGGTCTGCTTTGCTTGGAGAAATATATCGAATTATTTTATTTAAAACGGGCCGGTCTTTTAAGAAATGCTGGCCCATTGCTTTTATTTTTTCTCTTTTTTTCACCTTTTACCCCGAAAATTAAGGAGTTTTGTTCTTTAGGTTCCTTTTTACTTTCTATGGTTCAAGGGAAATTTTTATGTCATTTTCTGGATCTGTGGAGCCAGCCGTTGAAGAAAGCCACAACCAGCACGACCATAATGGAGGCAGCCCCGATGGAGTACGTTGGGACGATCCCATAGTTATAAATCAAGATTGGAGCTGCTGCTGTAATAAATCCTCCGCCCATCATGGGTTCGTAAAGAATCTGTTTGTAGCCGAAGGATTTTGCCGCCTGCGTCTTGAAGTAAGGGTCGGCAACTCTCAAGAGCATAAGGCCCAGTGCCGTGACTCCTGTCTGCATGCCGTATTCGGTAATAGCCCGTTCAAACCAGCCATCAGGAAGCATACGCGGTGCGATAAACCATGTGGCAAAAAGGACCCAGGCCAGGCCGACTAGCATCAGAATTGAAAAAGGAAGAAAATAGGCAAAAAACACATCCAGCTTGATGGATGCGATTGCCGATATCACCAGGAAATCGAGCGCCAGTCCCAGGATGCGGTCGAATGTCCGTCTGTCCAGATACTTGGAAAGCCCGGTTTTGCTGGCAAAAATCTGGATGAAGAGTCCTCCTAGCATTGCGAGTGGAAAGAGCGGAAAGGCTCTGAACAGATCGGGCTCCATGTTGGCGCTCAGGCTTTTGATGCCCTTGAGCATATGCC